>JAWOHI010000097.1:0-17398 GCA_046485255.1 Bacteroidales bacterium | reverse complement strand
GTGGCCAATACCAGCATCAGGCACGTCGACGTTTTTTCAATCGTTACCGACGACCGGGCGGGGTATGTCAACTATATGAAGGTAATGAACGGTTCCCTCATCCAGGCACACTCTATGGAGCTTAAAAAGAGGCTCGACGAGTCGGAGTCCGAACTGCTGACTCTGGCGGTTTTCGATATGCGAAGCCGGCTCTCCAGCGACGCCCCGGAGCTCATCGTACCCTTCCAGCTCGAATACCTCACCGAAAACGTGAAGGTTACGGTTCCCCGGCAGGGTGATAAGAAGAGCCTGCTGGATCTCTCCCTCAAAAATGCGCTCTACTTCAAATACGAAAGACAAAAGCAGCAGGTCAGGCAAGTGGCGGCCTCCTCAACCAGCCGCAAGCTGGAAACCCTGCGCAGGGACCTCAGGCTTAGCGACCTGCCGGTGCACATCGAATGCTTTGACAATTCCAATACTCAGGGAACCAACCCGGTAGCCGCTTGCGTGGTCTTTCGAAATGCCGCGCCAAACAAAAAGGACTACCGGCATTTCAACATCAAGACCGTAACCGGACCGGATGATTACGCCTCAATGGAGGAGGTGGTGTTTAGAAGATACCGCCGGATGCTCGATGAGGGCGCTGCATTGCCCCAACTGATCATCATCGATGGGGGCAAGGGGCAACTGGGTGCCGCATTGAAAAGCCTTGAAAAACTGGGCCTGAGGAAAAGCATCGCCCTGATCGGGATCGCCAAGCGGCTGGAAGAGATCTATTTCCCGGAGGATCCCGTTCCGCTATACCTCGACAAAAAATCGGAAAGCCTGCGAATCATCCAGCAGATACGGGACGAAGCACACCGGTTCGGGATAACCCATCACCGGAAGAAACGCGAAAAAAGCGTGTCGGGCTCCGTGTTGGATGGGATCAGGGGGATCGGGGAACAGACCCGCGACCGCCTGCTGCAGGTTTTTGACTCCCCGGAGGCGGTGCGCAGCGCTTCATTCGAGGAAATCGCCAGGATCACGGGCCCTGCCCGCGCAAAACGAATCCGTGAGTTCTTCGACCGGGGCGATAAGTAAAATCCGTGTAACTTTGCAGGGCGATGGACCCCTATTACCTTGCCGAACAAGCCAACCAGAAACCGGACAGCGACTGGATCATCCTGCTGGCTTTCCTGGTATTCCTGATTAATATCCTGGGCAGGCTCTTTTTCCCGAATTACCATCGCCGGGTCAACATCAGCTTCTTCAATGACTATGAGGCAACCAAGCTGATTTCCGAAAAGCGGACCAACATCCCCCGCGAGTCGCTGCTGTTCACGCTCAATACCCTCCTGATACTCTCCCTGCTCACATTCCAGCAATTGGCCTGGCTTAACCACTCTATCTTGCCGTCAAACCCGATTCTGGGATACCTGAAAATTCTTGGAGCCTCGGCTTTCTATTTGATATTCAGGCTGTCAAGCGCAGCTGCCTTCGGATGGCTTTTCCAAAGCCGCGACCTGGCCAGCCGGTTTAACCAAACCTGGCTGATCAACTTCCAATTCCTGGGCTTCTTTGGGATCATCCCGGTATTTGTCGTGCCATTCCTCTCACCGCCTTTGAGCCTGACGCTGCTGATCCTGTTGTGGGCTACCCTGTTAATTTGGGTTATTTATACTACGATCAGGGAGTTGAGCGTATTGAAATTAGCGGGTATCAATTTATTTTACAAGATTTTATACCTTTGTACCCTTGAAATTCTTCCGGTCTGGTGGGCATTGAGCACCATCCTTGAAGAAGCGTGAGAAATATTAATTGATAGAAGTCAGGGAGGTAAAGTTTTGAAAATCAAGAAAATACTCATCTCACAACCCAAGCCAACCTCCGACAAATCGCCTTATTCGGATTTGGTGGACAAATTCAAGGTTACCCTTGATTTTCACCAGTTCATCCGAATTGAAGGCGTTTTGGCCAAGGAGTTCCGGTCGGCAAGAGTCAATATCCTGGATCATACGGCCGTGATTTTCAACAGCCGGACAGCCATCGACCACTTTTTCCGGATCTGCGAGGAGCTGAGGATTGTTGTTCCTGATTCGATGAAATACTTCTGCACATCGGAATCCATTGCCCTGTACCTGCAGAAATACATCGTTTACCGTAAGCGGAAGATTTTCTTTGGCCAGAAGACGATTGAGGACCTGGAAGATGTACTCGTCAAGCACAAGGAGGAAAAGTACCTGGTCCCCACCTCGACTGTTCACAATGATGAAATTCCGGCACTGCTTGACCAGAACGGCCTGACATTCACCAAGGCTTTCTTTTACAAAACGTTGAGTTCGGACCTCAGGCATTTGAATCTGGCTGAATATGATATGCTGGTCTTTTATAGCCCGGCCGGGATTGAGTCCCTGTTCCAGAACTTTCCCGATTTCGTCCAGGGCGAAACCCTGATCGGCACGTTCGGACCCAATACCGCCAAAGCGGCCGAGAGCGCCGGTATCCGGGTCGACCTTTGCGTTCCCTCCCCGGAATTCCCGTCAATGACAATGGCGCTGGATAACCTGCTTGGGGAGATTTGCAAGAAATCGTCAAAATAATTATGGGTCAGACCTTTGGAAAGGAGGAGCGTCTCTCCCTGAAGAGACGTTTCGAACTTCTATTGAAGGAGGGTGACAGCTTCTTTATCTACCCGTTCAGGGTGATCTACCTGCAGAACGCTTTTGAGGGAGGCGATTTCCCGGCCCAGGTGGCCTTTGCGGTCAAGAAAAAGCAGTTCAAGCGGGCGGTCGACCGCAACCGCATCAAACGGCTATGCCGCGAGGCCTATCGCCGGCAGAAAGGCTCCCTGTACGATAGCCTCCTGGCCAGGAATGCCACCTTGTTAATCCTGATGGTTTACGTGGCCCAGGATATCCTTCCGTTCCCGGAGATGAACAAGAGAACGATAGCAGTGATCAACCGGCTGGCTTCAAACGTTAAATCCGGAATGGGTGAAACAAACGGTTGACCTGATCAAGCGGGCCATTGGCTGGTTCCTGATCCTGCTGGTCAGGATCTACCAGAAAGCCATCTCACCCTACCTGCCATCCTCCTGCCGGTATGTGCCTACCTGTTCGCAATACTTCATCGAGGCGGTGAAAAAGCACGGCCCCTTCAAGGGCGGATACCTGGGTACCAGACGGATACTGCGCTGCCACCCGTGGGGAGGCCACGGCTATGACCCCGTTCCATAACGATCCAATCACCAATGAAAAGAAAACTGAAAACCACCGTACTGGTCCTGGCGCTTCTCGCAGCCCCGCTGATCTTCACCGCGCAGCACGACCGGGAATTCGAATGGTCTAAACAGCTCGATATCCATCAGTCGCTGCTCCGCGAGCTCGACCTTTTCTATGTGGACGAGGTGGACCCTGGCAAACTGATACGGTCGGGTATTGATCAGATGTTGAGGACTTTGGATCCATACACAGTCTATATCCCCGAATCCCGGATCGAGGATATCCAATTGATGACGACTGGCGAATATGGAGGAGTGGGTGCCCTGATCGGACAGAAAGGGGATACCGCATATGTCACCGATCCTTATGAGGGCTCACCTGCCCAGAAGGCTGGTTTGCGCGCGGGCGACATCATCCGGAAGGTGAACGGACGGTCGGTGATTGGAAGGAAGCTATCGGAAATCAGTGAGGAGATGAAGGGCGAGATCGGATCTGCCGTCAGCCTGACGGTATTGAGACCTTATACCCAGGAGTCCTTGACATTCAACCTGGTCAGGGAAAAGATCCGCTTCCCGAATGTTCCTCACTACCAAAAGGTTTCGGATGAGACTGGCTACATCCGGATTGCCGGGTTCACCGAAGGAGCGGGGCGGGAGGTCAGGGAGGCCCTGACGGATCTTAAGGCTCAGGGAATTAATAATATCGTTCTGGATTTCAGGGGCAACCCCGGTGGATTGCTGATGGAAGCCGTGGAGATGGTGAACCTGTTTGTCCCAAAAGGACAGGAGGTGGTCACCACCCGGGGCAAAGCCCGGCAGTGGGTGGCCCGTTACTCTTGCCGGTCGAACCCGCTCGATACATTGATCCCCGTGGCCGTGCTGGTCAATTCAGCCTCTGCCTCAGCCTCCGAGATCGTGGCGGGCGCCCTTCAGGACCTCGACCGGGGGGTCATCATCGGACAGCGTACCTTTGGCAAGGGGCTGGTACAAGCTACGCGGGACCTGAGTTACAAGGCCAAGCTGAACGTGACGACCGCCAAATACTACATTCCAAGCGGCAGATGCATCCAGGCGCTTGATTATACCAACCGCCGACCGGATGGCAGCGTGGGGAGCGTCCCCGATTCACTGACTACGGAGTTTACCACCAAAGCCGGACGGAAAGTCCGCGACGGTGGGGGCATTGTCCCTGATATCCCAATGGAAGTGAAGACGTTAGGCGGTTTGGCTACCGGATTGGTTTATCAGGAGCAGCTGTTCGATTACGCCACCCGGTTTCGCAACCAGAACGAATCCATTGGGCCGGCGGGTGATTTCCATCTGCCGGACGCTGCCTGGGCCGGATTTGCGGCTTTTCTTAAAGCCAATGGTTACACCTACCAGACAGCCAGCGAAGGAGCGCTTAAAAACCTCGAGAAGGCGCTCAAATCGGAAAAATATTTCCAGGAATCGGCCAACCTGGTCGACCAGATCAGCCGGATCGTTAACGGTAACCTGGAACGCGACCTGGAGCTGTTCAAGCCGGAGATTTCAACCCTGCTTGAGGAGGAGATTGTCAGCCGGTATTATTTCCAGAGTGGCCGCGTCAGGCAGATGATCCGCAATGACCAGGACATCGCCAAGGCCGTGGAGATACTTTCAAACCAGGGGGAATACGACCGCATCCTGGGCCGCTGAGCCGGTTATTCGATCCAGCGCGAGCTGCCGTCGGCCATCACCTCCTTCTTCCAAATGGGAAGCCGTTCCTTGATCAGCTCCACGCAGGCGGCGAGTGCTTCAAAAATCTGTGTTCGGTGGCGCCCGGCAACCATCACCAGGAGCGAAACCTCCCCCGCCCTCACCAGGCCCGTGCTGTGCAGCACACGCAGCCCCGTCAGAAAGGGATACCGGGACTTCAGCTCCGCACGAAGCCCATCCATCACCTTGTCGACCATTTCGGGATAGGCCGAATACTCGATCGCCTCCACCAATGAACTTCCGCTAAGGTCGGACCTGACACGCCCCAGGAACAGGGAGTATGCCCCGTTATCGGGATCAGCGCCCCGGCTAATGGTTTCAGCGGCAATGCGGTCGGGGCCTATAGGACCGTTAATCAGATAGTTGGATTGGCTCATCTTCATCCTCCGGCAAAAGGTGGCAACAGCGCAACCACATCACCATCCTCCAGTTCCCGGTCGGCCGGCACGAGCGACTCGTTCACCGAATAACGGAAGCGGATCGCTCCCAACCCGGGGTAACGCGACAGGAGCTCGCGATGGAGTGCTTCCAGGGTGCCGGGGGCGTTCGCCTCTTCCGACCCAAGACCGGTTATGTCGCGAATGGCGCCGAAATAGAGCAGGGTGACCTGTGGCATTTTGTGTCAGCGTAAATCTTTCGGTGAGTTCAAATTTAGAAACAAATCAGGGCTAAAAAAGTTGTTCTCCGGGCTGATCGGAACCGCCTGCCATCGACAGCCCCTGATGATCCGGGGCGGATGGGGATCCCCCGCCTCCAGGGCTGCCTTGAACCGTTCCGCCACCGCCTTGCTGTAGATGCCAATGAGCGGCTCAGTGATCGATTCGTGCGAAGCAATGGTAATCTCGTGATCCCCGTGCTGTTCCAGAAGATACCGGAAGAGTCCGGTGGAGAGGTTGGGCGTATCGCAGGAGACCACCACGGCATTGACCGTTTTCATCGCTGCCAGGCCCGCTTCGATGCCGGCGGCCGGTCCCTGGCCGGTGAAATTATCCGGGATGACCGTCGCCTTCAAAAAGCCGAAGTCTCCCCGGTTGGCTACGATGATGATCGTCCCGCATACAGGCTGGATCGCTTGAAATACCCACTCAATCAGCTGTTTGCCCTTCCAGGGGATGAACGGCTTCGGCTGGCCCATCCGGCTTCCGGTACCCCCGGCCAGGATGATGCCGGTCACCCGGTCAGCCATTGTCACCCGTGCGCCTCCAGCCAGTTCCTGCCGGTGCCCATCTCCACCAGGAGGGGCACCCGCAAGCGGACAGCCCGCTCCATCTCAAAACGCACAATGTCCTTAACTTCCTGTAGTTCAGGGGTATGAACATCAAAGTTCAATTCGTCGTGGACCTGAAGGACCATCCGGCTCCTAAGGTTCCGCCTCCTGAACTCCTGGTGGATCTTGACCATCGCAATTTTGATGATGTCGGCCGCGGAGCCCTGGATGGGTGAGTTGATGGCATTGCGCTCGGCATTACCCCTGACGATTGCATTCTCTGAGGCGATATCGGGGAGGTACCTCCGGCGACCGAGCAGCGTGGTCACGTACCCGTGGTCCCTGGCCTGCCGGATGCTCTGATCCATAAAAGCCTTGACACCCGGGTAGGATTTGAAATAACCGTCGATAAGGTCACTTGCTTCGCTGCGTGAGACATTGAGCCTCTGCGATAAACCAAAGCTGGAAATCCCGTATATGATGCCAAAATTGGCCACTTTAGCCTTGGTGCGCATCTCCCTGGTCACTTTCTCCGGGTTGATACGGTTGATTAGGGCCGCGGTGGCGGTGTGAATATCCTCCTCCCGGTTGAAGGCCGCGATCATATTCACGTCCTCGCTGAAATGCGCCATCACCCTCAGCTCGATCTGGGAGTAGTCGGCCGATAGGAACAGGTGGCCCGGCTCACTGGGAACAAAAGCTTTACGGATCTCCCGGCCGCGATCCTCCCGGATCGGGATATTCTGGAGGTTGGGATTGATGGAGCTGAGGCGGCCGGTCGATGTGATGGCCTGGTTGAAGCTGGTATGAATCTTCCCCGTCTGTGGCCTGACCAGTCCGGGCAGGGTATCAATGTAGGTGTTTAGCAGTTTGGTAAGGCCTCTGTATTCCAGTATTTTATTGATAATGGGGTGCTTATTCGCCAGCTTTGACAGCACCTCTTCGCCGGTGGAGTATTGGCCTGTCCGCGTGCGACGCGCCTGGGCATCGATCTTGAGGTGATCGAACAGAACGTCGCCCAGTTGTTTTGGTGACGCGAGATTAAAGGTGACGCCGGCCAGCCCGGTGATCTCCTGCTCCAGGGCCTGGATCTCTTCCGAGATGCCCAGGGAGATGTCGGCCAGCGACAGCGAGTCGAGCCGGATCCCGGCCCGCTCCATATCGGCGAGCACCCTGACCAGGGGCATCTCCACCCTTTCGAAGAGCTCCGTGAGCTCGTCGCGCCCCAGTTCTTTTTCCAGCAAGGGCTTCAGCCTGAAGGTGATATCGGCGTCCTCGCCCGCATACTCCTTCTGAAGGCCGGGCTCGACCGACCGCATACTCCGCTGCTCCTTGCCCTTCTCTCCAATCAGCTCCTCAATGGGGAGCATCCGGTAGGAGAGGTACCGGTCGGCCAGCAGGTTGAGGTTATGGCGTTCATCGGGATTGATCAGGTAGTGGGCCAGCATCGTGTCGAAAAGGGGGCCTTTCACCTCCACCCCGTAGTTGAGGAGGATGTGGTAGTCGTACTTGATGTTCTGCCCTATTTTCAGGATCGTTTCACTCTCCAGCACCGCCCTTACCGGCTTCAGCATCCGCTCAACGGCTGGCCGCTCCTCGGGAAACAGCAGGTACACGGCCTCGCCCGCTTTCCACGAGAGGGCCAGCCCGACCAGCTCCGCTTCGAGGGCGTCGAGGCCGGTGGTTTCGGTATCGAAGGCGATCTCCTTCACCCCTTTCAGCTCCGTGGCCAGGGCAACCGCATCTTCCGGGGTGGTGAGCAGGCGATAGTGGTGGTTGGTGGACGATAGGTCCGATTTCCCATTGATCGCAACCGGTGCCGGTGGCACGTCGAACAACATACCCTGGCCGGCGACCGGCTCCTTTTCGACGAAAAGGGAAGGATCGGGTTCGCGGTTCAGGATTCTGGACATCAGGTTCCGGAACTCCAGTTCCTCAAAAAGACTCTTCAGGACCCGGTCGTCGGGATGGCTCCGGGCCAGTTCCTGCGGGTTGAACTCCACGGGAGCCTCGGTGCAGATGGTTACCAACTCCTTTGATAGCAATACTTTGTCGCGCGCCCCCTCTAAAGTCTCTTTCTGCTTTCCTTTCAGCTCACCGAGGTGCTGGTACACCCCCTCCACCGATCCGTACTGCCGGATCAGGGTGGAAGCCGTTTTCGGACCAATGCCGGGCGCACCCGGCACATTGTCCGAAGTGTCACCCATCAGGGCCAGGATGTCGATCACCTGCTCAGGACGCTCAATCTCAAAATCCCGGCATACTTCGGCCGGGCCAAGGATCTCCACGTCATTCCCCGACCGCCTCGGCTTCATCATCAGGATCCGGTCGTCGACCAGCTGGGCGAAATCCTTGTCGGGTGTCATCATATAGACCGTAAAGCCTTCTTTTTCAGCTTTTTTAGCAAGGGTTCCGATCACGTCGTCGGCTTCGTATCCGTCCGACTCGACGATACTGATCCGGAAGCCCTCGATCAGGCGCCTGATATGGGGAACCGAAGCCCTCAGGTCCTCGGGCATAGGCGGCCGGTTGGCCTTGTACTCCTCGTAAAGGATATGCCGGAAAGTGGGTGCGGAGGTATCGAAAACCACCGCGATATGCGAGGGGTTCTCTTTCCGGAGCAGCTCATCCAGAGTTAGCGTAAATCCGAAAATGGCGGAAGTATTCAGCCCCTTCGAATTGATCCTGGGATTCTTGATAAACGCGTAATACGAACGGTAAATCAGTGCGTACGCGTCAAGGAGGTATAAGCGCTTATCTTCCGCCATTGATCCATTCGGCGTAGCTGTTGGCGGTCTCGTATAGCCGGATGGCCTCCAGGGTGACCCCGGCAGGAAACTGGTCTTTGATGAGCCCGGCGAAATGGAGTACCAGGTTTTCTGCAGTAGGTTGAAAATCAACCCAAATCCTTCTTTCAAACATCTCCGGGACTTGCTCAAGCATTTCGACCGGGGCCCTCTTGCTGAGCACCAGGCTGTGGTCGAACACATCGACGATGAGCTTGTTAACCACCCGCTTAAGGTCGCCGAAATCGATCACCATCCCCAGCTTGATGTTGTCGGGATCTTCGATCGGTGTTCCCGAAACGGTGACCTTGAGGATATAGGAGTGCCCGTGGACACTTCTGCACAGGCCGTCGTAGCCCCACAAGGCGTGGGCCATCTCGAACCGGAATATCTTGGTAACTCGAACTTTAGCCATAACTTTCAACCGTTACAAGAACATTTGTTGATGCATTCGATCAGCCGGCTGAGCTGATCGTTTTTCAGGGCATAAAACGTATTCTTGCCCTCCCGCCTGCTGATCAGGACATCTTTATCCTTCAGGATTCCAAGGTGGTGGGAGGCTGCTGATTGCTCAATCTGCAATTTTCCGTGTATTTCGGACACGGTCAGTTTAACCCCATCGTCAAGCAGATTCAGGATCGAAATTCTAACCGGGTGTGCAATGGCTTTCAGCATAATGGCTGCTTTTTCCAATTGTTCCGGCTTAAGTTCCAGGAGATTCATCAAGGGAAATATTAGAGTTTATGCAAATATATTCATATTTAGTTGGATATCCCGCTATTATCCTCTGGGCAGGCCAGGCTGGTGGAGCCTGGCTAAAAATAGCTGACCGCGTGTCCCGCAATTCCGGTGAGCAGGTTGTTCGCCAACCGGCTGGCACCGATCCGGAAGAGCCCGGGGTTCATCCATTCGTCGCCCAGGATTGCGTTGACCAGTGCGTGGTACACCAGGGCATCCCGTATTTCCGCGATACCGCCGGCTGCCTTGATACCCACTTTTCTGCCGGAGCGGCGCTGGAAGTCGCGAATGGCGCGGGCCATCGTATAGGCGGCTTCCGGGGTGGCTGAAACGGCAGTTTTTCCGGTGCTGGTCTTGATAAAGTCGGCGCCCGCCTCCATCGCGATCAGGCTGGCCAGCCTGATCGCCCGGGCACTCTTGAGCAGGCCGGTCTCCAGGATCACCTTGAGCGTGGCATTTTTTGTGATCTCCCGCACCAGAAGCAACTCGTTCATCACCTGGCCGGTTTGGCCGGCGACCAGGCGCCCGACCGGGATGACCACGTCGATCTCGTCAGCCCCTTTCTTCATCAGCAGTTCGCATTCGGCCAGCTTGACCGACAGGAAGGTTTGGGATGAAGGGAATCCGGTCCCCACGCTTGCGAGCCGGACGGCGCTGGTGGTGAGGGTCCGGCGGATCTCCTCAACCAGGGTGGGGTAGACGCAGACAGCGGCTACCTGAGGCACGCCGGGGAAATGGCTGGGAAATTCGTTCAGGAGACGGCTCAGGCGCCTGGCGGTCTCGTCGTTGTCATCCGTGTTGAGGCTGGTCAGGTCGAGCAGCCCGAAAAGCATTTTCAACAGGTCCCTGTGAGGTTCCCCCGAGGGGCTGTCGCCGAGGATCTTACCCACCTGCAGGGCGGTCTGGACGTCATCCTCTCCGGCACCATATTCAGCCTGGTAGTAGTCGGTCGTTACCATTGGATAGTTTTGGATTATCTTGATGTCTGCGGGAATCCCGCAGGGTTTTTTTCCTTATGTTGGCTTCGAGCGCGGCGGTCAGATCCACCCCGGTCTGGTTTGCCAGACAGAGGAGAACCCACAGCACGTCGGCCATCTCATCCCCGAGGTCGCGGTCCCGGTCGCTCTCTTTCTCCGACTGGTCACCATAGCGCCTGGCAATGATGCGAGCCAGTTCCCCAACCTCTTCGGTCAGCACGGCCAGATTGGTCAGTTCGGAGAAATACCTCACGCCGTGGGTATTGATCCATCGATCTACCGCTTTCTGCGCTTCTTGAATGGTCATATTCTGTTTTTTGAATCGATCCAGATCGTCACGGGGCCATAGTTGATCAGCGCGACATCCATCATTGCGCCGAACTCCCCGGTTGCGACCGGCCTGCCGAGCTCGGCTTCCAATTGCCCGACAAACTGTTCATAGATCGGGATGCTGATGGCCGGCGGTGCGGCATCGATGTAGGAGGGCCTGAATCCCTTTTTGATCCTTGCGTGGAGGGTAAACTGGGAGACGGCCAGGATCTCGCCCCGAATGTCCTTGACACTCAGGTTCATCACCCCGTTTTCGTCATCAAAGACCCTCAGCCCGGCAATCTTGTTGGCCAACCATTGGATATCCTCCTGGTCATCAGTGCTTTCCACCCCCACCAGCACGAGCAGCCCCTGCCCCACCGCTGCCCGCCGCATCCCGTCGATGGTGACCGAGGCTTCTTTGATGCGCTGTATCAGTGCCCTCATCTGCTGCGGTTTAAGATGACCAAAGCCGCAATCACGCCGGGCACCCACCCGGCCAGGGTCAGCAGAAAAACGATCAAAACGGACCCGCAACCCTTGTCGATGACCGCCAGGGGTGGAAACAGAATGGATAGAATGACCCGGAAAAACGACATCTTGAATCGATTAGCGGAAAAGCTGCAACCGGCAGATTCAGGTCAAAAATAGATCAAATCAGAGCAAAAACATATCTTTAGGGCGATAAAACAAATCCAAAATGAAAATTTCAAAATTGACCTTATTCGCCGCACTGACCGGCCTGTTATTCCCCTTATCGACTGTTGCTCAGACACTCAACACCCTTACCCCGAAAGAGGCTGCCGAAGGATGGGAGCTCCTGTTCGATGGCAAGTCAATGGAAAAGTGGCGTTGCTACAAGATGGACAAGGTCCAGGGATGGGCCATAGAGGACGGAGCGATGATCGCCCTCGGTCTGCCGGGTAGGCAGGGAGGGGATGTCATCACAAAGGAAAAGTACAAGGATTTTGAGCTTTACTTGGAATGGAAAGTGGCGCAGGGAAGCAATTCGGGCATCTTTTTTCACGTGGTGGAAGGGGAGCAGTACCCGACCGTTTATATGACAGGCCCTGAATACCAGCTTCTTGACGATGTGGGAGCCCCGGATGCCGCCCCGGTTCATCGGTCAGGAGCCAACTACGATGTCCATCCGCCCCGGTTCGGACAGGTGAAAACCCTGGATCAGTGGAACACGGCGAAGATTGTGGTGAAGGGAGCCCGCGTGGAGCATTGGCTGAACGATCGCAAGGTGGTTGAGTATGAGATGTGGACCCCCGAATGGCAAGAGCTCAAGAATAATTCCAAATGGCGCGACGCCGAAGGATACTGCAAATACCCTGAAGGTCATATCGCCCTGCAGGACCACGGCGGGGTAACCTCATTCCGGAATATCAAGATCAGGAAACTGTAGGGTTACCGGTATGAGCAATCCCAACGACCGCGAGTATACCAACGGTGAGATCACCGTCTACTGGAAGCCCGATTTGTGCATTCACGCCACGATTTGCTTTATGAAGCTCAGGAAGGTTTTCGACCCTTCCAAACGGCCTTGGGTGAATATGAACGGTGCCACCACTCAGGAGATCATCAACATCGTTGATCAATGCCCCACCGACGCCCTCCTCTGGAAATGGAACCGGGATATCGCCGCAGCGGAGCCACAACAAGATGCTGGGGAGGCAGCCAAAGAAGAAGAGATGCAGGAACCGTTTGCCGAAATTACCCTCATCGACGGGGGACCGGCCATCATCACCGGAAAAGCCCGGCTGATGAACCAGTCGGGGGAACAGATCCCCTCCGGTTCCCGCATCTCCCTTTGCAGATGCGGCAAGTCAAAACGAAATCCCTTCTGCGACGGCAGTCACCGGACGGCCTAGTCTGGCTGGTACATCTCCACGTTATTGCGGTAATCACCCAGCAGGTGCTCGGCGAAATAGTACCACATCATCCGTTCAAAGTACTTGCTGTAATTGCCGAACCCGTGCCTCTGGCCGGGCATCATCATCAAATCAAATCGCTTGCCGGCTGAGATCAGCGCGTCAGCCACGCGGATCGAGTTGCCCGGGTGGACATTGTTGTCAATATCCCCGTGCACGAGCAGCAGGTGCCCCTTGAGGTTCTTGGCCAGTTCCTGGTTCTTCGGGACCTTGGATTCGTAACGGATGGTGGTTTCCACTTCTTTCTTCACGCTGTCCTCCTCATACCAGGGAATGCCCTCTTCAATCTTTTTTTCTTGATTATCTTCTTTCTTTTCACCATCCTCTTTGTTCTTCCCATCTTCTTTCTTCTTCTTCACCGTCTTGACCACCTCTTTCACCCCGTGATGCGTCTCTCCCCACCAGAGGTTGTAAATGTTGTTGTCGTGGTTTCCTGCCGAAGAGACCGCCACGTCGTAAAAATCGGGATAGGTGAGAATGGCCGCGGTTGACATAAACCCGCCACCTGAATGGCCATAGATCCCCACCCGGGTGATATCGATGAAGTCATACTTGTCGGCCAGCTGCTCGAGCGCGTATTTGTCATCCGGCAGGGCATAATCCCGCAGGTTGTTGTAACCATAGGTATGATAGTACTTATCGCGCATCGGGCTTCCGCCCCGGTGCCCCATCGAAACTGTCACGAACCCCAGCTGGGCCAGTGCCAGGTTGTAGCGCCCGGTGGAGCTCCAGGGGAGGGAGAATGATTCCACCTGGGGGCCAGGGTAAACGTATGAAATGATCGGATACTTCCTCCCCTCCTCCATTTTCAGAGGCTTCCACATAATGCCGTACAGGTCGGTCACCCCGTCAACGGCTTTCACCTTTAACCGCTCAGGCATCTGCCAGCCGGTCTCGTACAGGCGCCGGAGATCGGTCTCCTCCAGCTTCATCAACAGGTTGCCTTTCACGTCCCTTAAAACCGAGATAGGAGCCTGGTCGGCCCTGCTGTAGGTGTCGACGAAGAACTTGCTGGTCTTTTCAGCCATTGAAAAGCTGTGGGTGGCATCTTCGGGAGTCAGGAGTTGCAGCCCGGAGCCATCGAAATTGACCCGGTAGATCATCGTAAAATAGGGGTCTATACCGGTCTCACGCCCGAAAGCCTCGAAGTAGAGGACTCTGGCCAGGGTATCGATCCGCATCACGTTGCCGCATACAAAATTGCCTTTGGTGATGGGGTTCTTCAGGTTTCCATCGCCGTCATACAGGTAGAATTGCCCGAATCCGGTTCGTTCCGACCACCAGATCAGATCTTTACCTTCATTGATCGGATGGAGTTTCGAGTAGCTCCAGTTGAAATAGGGCTCATCGGTTTCCGTGAACAGGAGCTTGGCCTCGCCGGTTTCGGTATCGGCCAGGCACACCTCCTTCTTGGCACAGGTGCGGTCCTGGCGGATGAAGATCAGGGCATCCCCGCGATCACCCAGCAGGTCGACCGAGAGGGTCTGGTCCTTCCATTGTTCGGTTTGAATCTTGACCCCGGCCTTCTTTTCCACGTCGAAAACCCACAGTTCGGTCTGAGGCACGTTTTCATCGCCCGGCATTGCATATTTGTAGGTTTCCAGCTCCGGGCGCGGATTCTTCAACACGTTGATCACCCAGAGATCCTTCACCTTGCGGCTGTCGGGGCGGCTGACATAGAACTTCTGGTTGTTCTTGAACCAGGTTGCACGGGCCCGGAGCCTCTTCGTGGAGGTGGTGTCCGAGCCGTCGGCCTGCCAGGAATAGTTGAGCTCCCCGTCGGTGGTCAATTGATACTCCGTGCTGTCGGGATCGCCGGCCTTCATCAGGAAGAGGTTATGGTTCCGGGCAAAGACGATCCAGGTGGAATCCTTGTTGTAATTCATCCACCGGTCATCTTTTGGCTTCTCTTTTTTGATGGTGTCAACCACCTTGATCTCGTGGGTCTTAAGCGTGTACTCGAACTTAAAGCTGTCCACCTCGAAGGTGAATGATTTGTTGTCTTTCTTGAATTCCAACTTCCTGATACCCGGTTCTAAAGGATTCAGGATCTTGTGAATCTGCTGGTTGACTTCCGATACCAGGTGATAATTGTCAAACAGCGGTTCTCTGGTCTTTTTCCCCGGATCGACCAACCAGTAGCGTTCGCCGTCTCCGGTCTTGTAAGAATACCAAAATTGTTCGCTGTCTTTCAGGTAATTAGGCCTGACCGAGGTGCTCCCGACCATCTTGCCGAGATTCTCGCCGCTGAATTTCTCTGCCGCGCGAAAGTCGGCTTTCTGGCCAAAAGCCACCAGGGCCGAAAAGCCAAGGATCATCAAAAAGAGAGAGGTCTTTTTCATAAAAATTGAGTATTAAGCTGATAGTTTGGTACGTAAGGGGTAAAAATAAAATGATTCGGAATGCCGTGCCTGGAATTAACATTTTTTAAGAAGTCGGGCCGCTAATCCCGGGCTTCCGTCAGGTTGAGCAGCTTAGAGGCCGGGGGGTATTTGGGATTTGCCCTGATGAGCTCCTCTGCCCATTCCCTGGCTTTTTGCCTGTCATTTTGATCCAGCCTGTTCCAGATCAGCAGCTCGCGGGCCGGCTCGCTCTCGGGATGGACATCGAGGAGCTGGAGTGCTGCGGCATCCGAAAGTTCCGTTTGGCCGCTCCTTCGGTAGCTCCAGCCCAGGTAGAGCAGGGCCGACAGGTTGCACGGCTCGCTTTCGGCCGCCAGCTGCAGGAGTCGCACCGCCTCCCCGTAATCTCCTTCGGAGTAGGCCGTGATACCCTGGTAGTCGTGGCGGGCCGTCCTCCTGACAATGGCACAGAGCGGCAGCCCATCCACGCTTATGGTGTGGATGGTTCCGGCGGGGGGCCAGCAGCCGCGATGGAGCTGCGACGGGCTCAGGTAGGCAGCCGCGAAGATGCCGTAATCCCAATCTTTTTCACCGCGCTGGTTGAAAGGCACATAGACTAGTTTGGGTTGGCTCTCCGACTGGAGGAAGAAAGGATCCAGCGGGAAGCTGGAGGCCACGACGATCTTCTCCCCCGGATGTTGGGAGAGGATTTCCCGTTCAAACCATCTGACCGCCGGTCCCAGGCTATGGTAATAATAATCAGTCTCGTAGTTGCCCCACGCCTTTTTGACCCCCCCCGACAGCTTGTTGAAATAGACATATTCGACCGGATGGTTCCTGATGATGTGGACCAAGGGTCCCGCACAGGCCAATCCGAACAGGAACCAGGATAGCCTGATAAGCCACTTGCGGCGTCCCCATTGCCACAACCGCGTCCACCCGGTGGCCGCGATAACGGCCAGCAGGGGATACACGAAGAGCAGATGCCTTATTCCCCCATACAGGTTGGAGCGTTGTATGATCACCCAGAACACTGGAAACCCGGCACAAAACAGGACCAACGCCCATTGCCACATCCCGGCTTTATGATTGGGTGTTGGCACGGGTTTTTTTGTAGCCCCAGACCATTGTCTGGGGCTACCACCCCCCCCAGACCATTGTCTGGGGCTACGACGACCCAACGCCAGCAGGATGCCCGCCAGCACCACGGCCGGGGTGGTGATGAGGAGATATTTCAGGGTATAGAACCAGGGGATTGCGTCCGACCAGATCATCTCGCCGTTGAATAACTGCCTGAGGCTGACGTTATAGTGAGTCATCCTGGCTAAAGCCTTAATTGGGTTGGCAATCGGCCTGAGGCGGGCGTAGGGCCAGTCGAGGATGCCGATGGCCCACCCTAGGGCGACAATCCCGATGAGAATGGCCCCGATCTTCAGGTAGTAGAGGTCGCGCCCCTTTCCGGGCTGACTGATCCAGGCCCCGATACCCCCAAAGAACAGGATTATGGGGAACAGCAGCAGGCCTCCAGCCCTGACAGAGAGGGAGAAGGCGGTGCCGATGATCATTCCGGCAACGGCTGGAATGTTGACTTTTGGTAGTGCCCGCAGGAATATCAGCAGGGAAAAGAGCGTCATCAGGTAGCCCGTGGCGAACGGGATATCCTTCATATTGTTGAGCGAGTGCCCCAGGAATGGGGGCGATAGGAGGAGTAGGATGACGGTCAGGATGCCGGCACGGTACCCGCCCAGGATCCGGGCGGTCAGGGCGGCGAACAGGATGGCCAGGGCACCAAACAGGGCGGTCAGCAGGTGGCGGACCAGGTAGGGGTTGTCGGTCCGGATCCAGCGGATCAACCGGTAGGCCAGGTCGTCGGCCGACTGCCCGTAGTAGCGCAGGAAGGTTTCGGGGGTTTGGAGAGCCGACTGGTCCAATCCATTGGTAGCGAAATAGTTGTAAACTAATTCGGCGTGTGCGTGGTGAACCGGCTCATCGCCCGAAATGCCGGCGTTGAGCGACAGTAGAGGCAGTAGAAAGAAGGGGAACAGGCAGGCCAGGAAGAAGAGAACCTGTGCGGCCGAAAACCGGTATTTCGGTGGATCAGCCATAGAAATGCCTCACCAGGAAGAGAGGCCTTCGCTGGCTCTCGCGGTAGATGCGGAACACGTATTCGCCCAGGATACCAAG
>JAWOHI010000090.1:0-11332 GCA_046485255.1 Bacteroidales bacterium | reverse complement strand
GAAAAAAAAATCAGCAGGTAAAAAAAACTCGCATAAAAGTTTTGAGGTCTGATTAATATACCCTACATTTGCAGACCCAAAACAAAAGTTGGGCGAGTTCTTTTTCAGAGTGCGCAAAAGACTGAATTGCCAATGTAGCTCAGTTGGCCAGAGCAGCTGATTTGTAATCAGCTGGCCGGGGGTTCGAATCCCTCCATTGGCTCGAATTTAGTCGTACCGGGGAGATACCAAAGTGGCCAACTGGGGCAGACTGTAAATCTGTTGGCTGACGCCTTCGGAGGTTCGAATCCTCCTCTCCCCACTGCGCAAGCGGGAATAGCTCAGCGGTAGAGCATCAGCCTTCCAAGCTGAGGGTCGCGGGTTCGAATCTCGTTTCCCGCTCTGAATATAAGCCGATGTAGCTCAGTTGGTAGAGCGCGTCCTTGGTAAGGACGAGGTCACGGGTTCAAATCCCGTCGTTGGCTCAAAATTATTTAAGTGTATCAATTTTCTAAGTAAACGGAACAAAACAAAAGTAGCCATGGCTAAAGAAAAATTTGCAAGGACAAAACCACATGTCAATATCGGTACAATTGGCCATGTTGACCATGGAAAGACTACGCTGACTTCAGCTATCACCCGGGTCCTCAATAAGAAGGGACTCGCTGATATCAAGAGTTTCGACTCGATTGATAATGCTCCCGAGGAAAGGAGAGGGGTATTACAATTAACACAGCTCACGTGGAATACCAGACCGATATTCGCCACTATGCACATGTTGACTGTCCTGGCCATGCCGACTATGTGAAGAACATGGTTACGGGTGCCGCCCAGATGGACGGTGCAATCGTGGTTGTTGCCGGTACGGATGGTCCGATGCCCCAGACCAGGGAGCACATCCTGCTGGCGCGCCAGGTTAACGTTCCGAGGATCGTTGTCTTCATCAACAAATGCGATCAGGTGGACGACCCTGAACTGCTCGACCTGGTTGAGATGGAAGTCCGCGACCTGTTGACCTTCTATAAGTATGACGGTGATAACACCCCGGTCATCCGCGGTTCGGCCCTGGGTGCAATGAACGGCGAGCCGGAATGGGAAGACAAAGTAACGGAACTGATGGACGCCGTCGACACCTGGATCGAACTGCCTCCGCGTGAGCGTGACAAGCCGTTCCTGATGCCGGTCGAAGACGTGTTCTCGATCACCGGCCGCGGTACGGTGGCCACCGGCCGTATTGAAACCGGTATGATCCATACAGGTGAGGAAATCCAGATCATCGGCCTCGGCGCCGAAGGACGCAAGTCGGTTGTAACCGGTGTTGAAATGTTCCGCAAGATCCTCGACCAGGGTGAAGCAGGCGACAACGTCGGGCTGTTGCTGCGTGGTGTTGATAAAGATGAGATCCGCCGCGGCCAGGTTATTGCCAAGCCGGGATCCATCACCCCACATACCGAGTTTAAGGCTGAAGTGTACATCCTGAAAAAGGAAGAGGGCGGACGCCATACCCCGTTCCAGAACAAGTACCGTCCGCAGTTCTACCTGCGTACGCTGGACGTGACGGGCGAAATCCACCTCCCCGAAGGTCGTGATATGGTAATGCCGGGTGATAACCTGACGATCACCGTCAACCTGATTACCCCGGTTGCCATCGACCGCGGCCTCCGCTTCGCCATCCGTGAAGGCGGTCGTACCGTTGGTGCCGGCCAGGTGACCGAAATTGTTGAGTAACAATATCTATTGAATAGTGCAATGATCCGGCTCCGTCCGGATCATTGCACACCCTTACGGATGTAGCTCAATTGGCAGAGCGGCGGTCTCCAAAACCGCAGGTTGGGAGTTCGATTCTCTCCATCCGTGCAAAGTGCTTACATAATGAAAATCAAATTATATCTTAAAGAAGCCTACGACGAGCTGGTCCATAAGGTATCGTGGCCTTCGTGGCCCGACTTGCAAAGTTCGGCTATCGTTGTCCTGGTTGCTTCACTGATCATCGCACTGGTCGTTCTTGTGATGGACGCCTCGTTCAGAAACCTGATGCGGCTGATTTACGGGTTGTTTTTTTAACACGGTATGGCAATGAACCAGGGAGAGAAAAAGTGGTATGTCTTGCGGGCCATCGGCGGGAAGGAGAAGAAGGTCAAGGAATACATTGAGAGCGAAATCGCTCATCATAACCTGCAGGACTTTATCACCCAAGTCTTAATCCCGACAGAAAAAATCTACCAGATCCGAAACGGGGCAAGAATATCCAAGGAGCGGAGCTACTTGCCAGGCTATGTGCTTGTTGAAGCCATCCTGGTCGGTGAAGTGCCGCACATCCTGAAAAACGTTCCGAACGTGATCGGCTTCCTGGGCGAAGAACGAGGCGGCAAACCTGTCCCGATGCGCCTGTCTGAAATCAACAGGATCCTTGGGAAAGTGGACGAACTGTCCGAAAGCGATGAGGAACTGGATGTTCCGTTCTTTGTCGGCGAGGCCGTTAAAGTCGTCGACGGGCCATTCAACAGTTTTTCCGGGATCATTGAAGAAGTGAACACTGAAAAGAAGAAATTGAAAGTTATCGTCAAAATTTTCGGACGAAAAACACCATTGGAACTAAGTTTTTTGCAGGTAGAAAAAGAGTAGGGTCAGCACGAATGCAGCTTCCAGGCAACCCGTGCGACAGAATGCTTCCTCCTGTTTTTTTTCCTCAGCCTGACTTGTTACTAAGGCCTCCTGCAAACAGGTTCATATAATAAACATAGACTATAAATTAGTATGGCAAAAGAAGTAACGGGAATCATCAAGTTGCAGATCCGGGGCGGGGCCGCAAACCCTTCGCCGCCTGTCGGCCCGGCATTGGGTTCCAAGGGAGTCAACATAATGGACTTCTGTAAGCAATTCAATGGCCGGACGCAGGACAAAGCCGGAAAAATCATTCCCGTGGTGATAACGGTTTACACTGACAAGTCTTTTGATTTTGTCACGAAAACCCCGCCTGCCGCCGTTCAATTGATGGAAGCGTCCAGCATCAGCAAAGGCTCTTCCGAACCCAACCGTTCAAAGGTTGGATCCGTCACCTGGGAACAGGTGCGGAGTATTGCCGAGGAGAAGATGGATGACCTCAATGCATTCACCATCGAATCGGCCATGAGAATGGTCGCGGGCACAGCACGGAGCATGGGAATAACAATCAAAGGTGATGTACCCTTTTAATTCAGTTAATCATGGGTAAATTAACCAAGAACAGAAAAGCCGTCCTCGACAAGATCGAGCCGGCGAAATTGTATACCCTGCCTGAAGCATCGGCTCTCGTCAAAGAGATTACCACCACCAAGTTTAACGCTTCGGTGGATATCGATGTCAGGTTGGGCGTAGATCCCAGGAAGGCCAACCAAATGGTGCGCGGCGTTGTGACACTGCCCCATGGTACCGGTAAGGAAATCAGGGTTCTTGCCCTGGTTACACCGGATAAGGAAGCCGAAGCCCGAGAGGCTGGCGCCGACCATGTCGGTTTGGACGACTATGTCGAAAAAATCAAAGGCGGATGGACAGACATCGATGTCATCATTACGATGCCCTCCTGTATGGCGAAAATTGGACCGTTGGGCCGAATACTCGGACCGCGCGGACTGATGCCGAACCCCAAAAGCGGAACCGTTACCATGGAAGTCGGGAAAGCAATTACCGACGTGAAAAAAGGTAAAATCGATTTCAAGGTGGATAAGTTCGGAATCGTCCACGCAGGGATCGGTAAAGTTTCATTTGATCCGGAGAAATTGGCGGAAAACGCCCGCGAATTGCTCACCACGATCATCAAACTGAAACCTTCGGCCGCTAAAGGTACCTACGTAAAGAGTGTCTACCTTTCCAGTACGATGAGTCCCGGAATCCCGGTCGACCCCAGGTCAATTGATGCTTAATTCTTAAATGAGGCTGTAGAAATCATGAAACGTGAAGATAAAAACGCCATCATTGATCAGCTCACCGAAGAGATAAATCAGGCTAAGCATTTCTATATCACTGATATCGGTGGGTTACATGCTGGAAATACGGTAGCACTGAGGAGGTTGTGCTTCAAGGAAGATGTTAAGCTCCTTGTCGTGAAAAACACCCTGCTCAGAAAAGCTCTGGAACGCGCCAATGGCAACTATGAGGAACTGTACCCGGTCCTGGAAGGCCCCACGGCCATAATGATAACCGATACAGGTAACAAACCGGCCAAAATGATCCAAGGTTTCCGCAAGAAACACGAAAAACCGGTCCTTAAAGGTGCTTATGTGGAAGAATGTGTCTATGTGGGTGAAAACCTGATCGATACATTGATTGCCGTGAAAAGTCGTGACGAACTCGTGGCCGACCTGGTGGCTCTGCTCCAGTCGCCGATGCGTAATGTCCTGTCACAACTGAACTCCGGTAAACATATTTTGGCAGGAGTAGTGAAAACCCTGTCTGAGAGATAATCATTTTTTTATTGTTGAATCCATTTGTAAAATCATAAACGAAAATGGCTGATTTAAAAAAGCTCGCTGAAGAACTGGTAAATCTCACCGTTAAGGAAGTCAATGAATTGGCTGATATCCTTAAAAATGACTATGGTATTGAACCCGCTGCTGCTGCAGTTGCCGTAGCCGGCCCTGCTGCCGCTGCCGATGGCCCTGCTGCCGTCGAACAGACTGAATTCGATGTGATCCTGAAAGCCCCGGGTGGTGCCAAATTGCAGATTGTCAAACTGGTGAAGGAACTCACCGGCCTCGGATTGAAGGAAGCAAAAGAATTGGTGGATGCTGCCCCGAAAGCACTGAAGGAAAAAGTATCCAAGGAGGAAGCCGAAGCGTTGAAATCACAACTCGTTGAAGCAGGAGCAGAAGTTGAAATTAAGTAATACTGTCCCTCCATACCCATTCTCAAGGTTTAGAATCCCGAATCACCGGGATTCTAAGCCTTTTGCTGTTGTTTTTAAATCCTGTGTTTATTAACTCTTCCCTGGTAGATGGCACATATCAATAGTTCGCGAATCAATTTCGGTTCCACAAAAAGCCAGCTGAAATACCCGGACTTCCTGGAAGTACAACTGAAATCGTTCACCGAATTCTTTCAGTTGGAAACCACCCCGGAGCAAAGAAAAAATGAGGGCCTGTACAGGGTCTTCCAGGAAAACTTTCCGATAACCGACACAAGGAATAATTTTGTGCTCGAGTTCCTTGATTATTACATTGATCCTCCGCGCTATACCATTGAGGAGTGCATCGAACGCGGCTTAACCTACAGCGTCCCGCTGAAGGCCAAGCTCAAGTTGTATTGCACCGATCCCGAACACGAGGATTTCGATATGGTTATCCAGGATGTCTACCTGGGCACAGTTCCCTATATGACCTCCAGGGGAACTTTCGTGATCAACGGAGCAGAACGTGTGGTCGTATCCCAATTGCACCGCTCACCCGGAGTCTTTTTTGGTCAGAGCATCCACGCCAACGGCAGCAAGCTCTATTCTGCCCGCGTCATCCCATTCAGGGGATCCTGGATCGAATTCGCTACTGACATCAACAACGTGATGTATGCGTACATCGATCGCAAGAAAAAATTGCCGGTGACAACGCTCCTGCGTGCCATCGGATTCGAGAGCGACCGCGATATCCTCGAAATCTTCGGACTGGCCGACGAAGTCAAGGTTTCCAAGTCAGCCCTTAAAAAGGTGATCGGACGGAAACTTGCAGCCCGCGTGCTGAAATCCTGGATTGAGGACTTTGTCGATGAAGATACCGGTGAGGTCGTCTCCATCGAGCGGAACGAAATCATCGTCGACAGGGAAACCGTTCTGGAGAACGACCATGTCGACGCCATCGTGGAATCCGGCACCAAATCGATCCTCCTGCATAAGGAGGACGCCAACCTCTCGGATTTTGCCATTATTTACAATACACTCCAGAAAGATCCCTGTAACTCCGAAAAAGAGGCGGTCATCCATATCTACCGGCAGCTTAGGAATGCCGACCCGCCGGATGACGCTACCGCCAGGGATGTCATTGATAAACTGTTCTTTTCTGATAAGCGTTACGACCTCGGTGATGTAGGCCGCTACCGGATTAACCGGAAACTGGGCCTCGAAATCCCGATGGAAACCAAAATCCTCACCAGGGAAGACATCATCAGCATCATCAAATACCTCATCCAGCTGATCAACTCAAGGGAGATCGTTGATGATATCGACCACCTGAGCAACCGCCGCGTAAGAACCGTTGGTGAACAGCTGTTCGGACAGTTTGGCGTTGGGTTGGCCCGTATGGCCAGAACCATTCGCGAACGAATGAATGTCAGGGATAATGAGGTATTTACCCCGATCGACCTGATCAACTCGAAAACCCTGAGCTCGGTCATCAATTCATTCTTCGGGACCAACGCACTGTCGCAGTTCATGGACCAGACGAACCCCCTGGCCGAAATGACCCACAAGCGTCGTATGTCGGCCCTGGGTCCGGGAGGGCTCTCGCGCGAGAGGGCTGGCTTCGAGGTCCGCGACGTGCATTATACCCATTACGGACGTCTTTGTCCTATCGAAACCCCCGAAGGCCCTAACATCGGACTGATATCCTCCCTTTGTGTCTACGCCAAGGTCAATGAGCTTGGCTTTATCGAAACGCCCTACCGTAATGTCATTTCAACCAAGGTTGATCTGACCAGCGAAGGGGTGGTTTACCTCACGGCGGAGGAAGAGGAGGGTAAAATCATTGCCCAGGCCAATGCCGTTCTTGACGATGACGGCTTCTTCGTCAATCCCAGGATCAAATCGCGTTTTGAGGGCGACTTCCCCATCGCGGCACCGGAAGAGGTGAACCTGATGGACGTAGCCCCTAACCAGATCGCCTCCATTGCTGCCTCCCTGATTCCATTCCTGGAACACGACGATGCCAACCGGGCATTGATGGGCTCAAACATGATGCGGCAGGCTGTTCCGCTCATCAAAGCGGAAACCCCGATCGTGGGTACCGGCATTGAACATAACGTAGTGCTCGACAGTCGGATCCATTTTACCGCCGAAGGGGATGGTGTCATCGAATACGCCGATGCCGACCGTATCGTGGTCCGGTACGACCGTGATGAATACCAGCAGTTCATTTCCTTCGATAGCGAAGTCAAAACTTACCGGTTGCCCAAGTTCAATAAAACGAACCAGAATACGACCATCAACCTTAAGCCGGTGGTCAGGAAAGGTGACCGCGTGACCCGCGGACAGATCCTGACGGAGGGCTACGCCACCCGAGACGGGGAGCTGGCTCTTGGCCGCAACCTGAAGGTGGCGTTTATGCCCTGGAAAGGCTATAATTTCGAGGATGCCATCGTGATCTCGGAACGGGTGGTCCGCGAGGATCTGTTCAGCTCGATCCATATCGACGAGTACCTGCTCGAAGTGAGGGACACCAAACGTGGGCTTGAAGAGCTTACAGCCGATATCCCGAATGTCAGCGAAGAGGCCACCAGGAACCTGGATGAGAACGGACTGATCCGGATCGGCGCTGAAGTCAGGCCTGGCGATATACTTATTGGAAAAATCACCCCCAAGGGTGAATCCGATCCTTCCCCTGAGGAGAAGTTGCTGAGAGCCATCTTCGGCGACAAGGCCGGCGACGTGAAAGATGCTAGCCTCAAGGCCGGGCCTTCACTCTCCGGCATCGTCATCGACAAGAAGCTCTTTTCCAAGAGTATGAAGGACCGCAAGATCCGCGCTGCCGAAAAAACCCTCATCGACAAGTTCGACCAGGAGTTCAAGAGGCAGGTGGATGATCTGACAGCCATCCTGGTCGACAAGCTGTTCAACCTGATCAACGGAAAAGCTTCGCAAGGGGTGAAGAACTACCTCAATGAGGACATTGTTCCCAAGGGAACGAAATTCTCGTTAAGGGTGCTTCAGGGAATTGATTTTCTATCGGTTAACCCTAACAAATGGACCACCGACAAGGAAAAGAACGATACGATCAAGGAGCTGCTTCAGAATTACCTGATCAAGTTCAAGGAAATTGAAGGCGACCACCGCAGGAAGAAGTACAATGTCACCATCGGCGACGAGTTGCCTGCCGGGATCATCCAGCTGGCAAAAGTCTATATCGCCAAAAAGCGCAAGCTGACTGTCGGCGACAAGATGGCCGGACGCCACGGAAACAAGGGGATCGTAGCCAAGATCGTTCGGCAGGAAGATATGCCTTTCCTGAGCGACGGAACTCCGGTCGACATCGTGCTGAACCCATTGGGCGTTCCTAGTCGTATGAACCTGGGCCAGATCTATGAAACGGTGCTGGGTTGGGCCGGCGTTGAATTGGGCCTCAAATTTTCCAGCCCGATTTTTGACGGCGCTACCCTGGAGGAGATTACCGACCTCACCGAAAAGGCCAAGGTTCCCAAGTACGGAAGGACCTACCTGTATGACGGCGGAACGGGCGAGCGCTTCGACCAGCCGGCTACGGTGGGCGTGATTTATATGTTGAAACTTGGCCATATGGTTGAGGATAAGATGCATGCCCGCTCGATCGGACCCTACTCACTGATCACGCAGCAGCCCCTCGGCGGTAAAGCCCAGTTTGGGGGCCAACGCTTTGGTGAGATGGAAGTGTGGGCGCTGGAAGCCTTCGGCGCTGCCCATATCCTTCAGGAGATCCTCACGGTCAAGTCGGACGACGTGGTCGGCCGTACCAAAGCCTACGAGGCGATCGTCAAGGGTGAACCCCTGCCGGTTCCCGGCATACCTGAGTCGCTGAACGTGCTGCTGCACGAACTGCGCGGTCTCGGTTTAAGTGTTAATTTGATATAATATCCTGATAAATAAAGAACTCTATATATTATGGCGTTCAGGAAAGATACCAAGGTAAAGCAGAGTTTTACCAAAATTGCCCTGGGGCTTTCATCCCCAGAAGAGATCCTGGAGCGGTCGAGCGGAGAGGTTCTCAAGCCGGAAACCATCAACTACCGGACCTACAAGCCGGAACGGGACGGGTTATTCTGCGAGCGGATTTTCGGCCCGGTGAAAGATTATGAGTGCCATTGCGGAAAATACAAACGCATCCGGTACAAGGGAATCATTTGCGACCGTTGCGGGGTTGAAGTCACCGAGAAAAAGGTGCGCCGTGAACGAATGGGCCATATAGCCCTGACGGTTCCAGTTGCCCATATCTGGTATTTCCGCTCCCTGCCAAACAAGATCGGCTACCTCCTCGGACTGCCTTCCAAAAAGCTGGATTCAATCATCTATTACGAGCGTTACGTCGTTATCCAACCGGGCATCAAAGAGGCTGACGGAGTCAAATACCTCGACTTCCTCAGCGAAGAGGAGTACCTGGATATTTTAGACTCCCTGCCCAGGGAGAACCTGATGCTGGATGATGCCGACCCGAGGAAATTCATTGCAGGGATGGGCGCCGATGCCCTCCATAAGCTCCTCGAACGACTGAATCTGGACGTTCTGGCCGACGACCTGCGCTACAAGGCCGACAATGAGTCGTCCCAGCAAAGGAAAAGTGAAGCACTGAAACGCCTGCAGGTGGTCGAGTCATTCCGGACCTCCCGGAATGTCAACAAACCGGAGCATATGGTGGTCAGGGTCGTCCCGGTGATCCCGCCCGAACTGAGGCCTCTTGTTCCCCTGGATGGCGGCCGTTTTGCCACCTCCGACCTGAACGACCTCTACCGGCGGGTGATCATCCGGAACAACCGGCTGAAGCGACTGATCGAAATCAAGGCCCCGGAGGTAATCCTCCGAAACGAGAAGAGGATGCTCCAGGAAGCCGTTGACTCCCTTTTCGATAACAGCCGCAAATCCAATGCGGTGAAAACGGATGCCAACAGGCCACTTAAGTCACTGAGTGATAGTCTTAAAGGAAAGCAGGGCCGCTTTCGCCAGAACCTGCTTGGTAAACGAGTCGACTATTCCGCCCGATCGGTTATCGTGGTGGGGCCGGAACTGAAACTGCACGAATGCGGTTTGCCAAAGGATATGGCGGCTGAACTCTATAAGCCTTTCATAATTAGGAAACTAATAGAAAGAGGAATCGTCAAGACCGTCAAATCGGCCAAGAAAATTGTCGACCGCAGGGATCCCGTAGTGTGGGATATCCTTGAAAACGTCCTGAAAGGGCATCCGGTGCTCCTAAACCGGGCCCCAACCCTTCACCGGCTTGGTATCCAAGCTTTTCAGCCGAAACTGATCGAGGGTAAGGCCATCCAGCTGCACCCGCTGGTTTGTACCGCATTTAACGCCGACTTCGACGGTGACCAGATGGCCGTGCACCTGCCCCTGGGCAATGCAGCCATCCTGGAAGCCCAGATCTTAATGCTGGCATCCCACAATATTCTCAACCCGGCCAACGGTGCACCGATCACGGTTCCTTCACAGGATATGGTACTGGGATTGTACTACATCACCAAAGCCAGGAAATCCACAACGGAAGAGCCGGTCAAGGGAGACGGCCTTGTGTTCTACAGCCCGGAGGAGGTAATCATCGCCTACAACGAGCGTGCGGTTGAACTGCACGCCATCATCAAGGTCAAGGTGAACGATGTGGTGAAAGATGAACCGGTTAGCCGAATAGTGGAAACTACGGTCGGACGGGTTCTCTTCAATGAGGTGGTTCCCGAAGAGGTTGGATATATCAACTCGTTGCTGACCAAGAAGTCGTTACGGGAGATCATCGGTATAGTCCTGAAAAAATGCGGAACCGCCAAGACGGCCAAGTTTCTCGACGACATCAAGGATCTTGGGTTCAACGCTGCTTTCAGGGGTGGCCTCTCCTTCAACCTGCACGATGTGATCGTTCCGGAGAAAAAGGAGAAAATGATCAACGACGGCTATGAGCAGGTCGATGAGGTGATGGGCAACTACAATATGGGTTTCATCACGAGCAACGAACGCTATAATCAGATCATCGATATCTGGACGCACACCAATGCCCGGCTAACCCAGACAGTGCTCGAGAACCTGAGCTCCGACCGCCAGGGCTTCAACTCGATCTATATGATGCTAGACTCCGGGGCAAGGGGCTCCAAGGAGCAGATAGGCAGGCGAACTGGATTTTCATCGTATCCATCCTGTCAAAGCGCCACCGTTCGCGGCAAGCCTGCAGAGCGCTTTTCAGATCTCCTCACGAAAGCGGGAATGAATAGGGGCAGGCCTCGCGCGTTCACATCCGGCTGGTGGTTTCAACACCAAGCCAATCGATCCTGCCGGCCAGGCCCATAAAGCCAAGGCAGCCTGCCGGAGATCCCCCGCAGGCTGCCCCATGAATCGTCAATGCGGGCGCTCAGAAGCTTCCCGAATCCGAGGTCTCGACGTTGTTGGCCGCGTTGTATTCGTATCCCGGCCCGGTCACGTTCGTCACCGTGAAGGTGA
>JAWOHI010000086.1:0-4825 GCA_046485255.1 Bacteroidales bacterium | reverse complement strand
ACCGGTTGAATCCCCCATCAGCCGGTCGTATTCCGAATCTTCGAGGTTCTGGAAATTGATTCCAGCCTGTTTGATCATTATGCCCAGTTCCCTGGTGGTCAGGACGTAATCCACATCCTTGTAACCGCTCGACCGCATCTCGGGCCGGTTGGCCTCATATTTCTTGGCAGTACAGGGCATAATGGACACTACGCAGATATCCTGCGCCTTAAGCCCTTTTTTCGAAGCGTAGTAGGTTTTGGCCAGGGCTCCGAACATCTGCTGGGGCGACTTGCAGGTGGACACATTGGGCAGAAACTCGGGGAAGGTGTGCTCAATGAACTTGACCCATCCGGGTGAGCAGGAGGTGGTCATTGGAATGGCGACGGTTTCGTCGTGGTCGACCAGCACCTTTTTCAACCTGCTCAGGAGCTCGGTTCCCTCCTCGATAATGGTGAGGTCGGCGGTGAAGTCGGTGTCCAGAACCGAATTGAATCCAAGTCGCTTGAGGGCCGTCACCATCTTGCCAGTCAGGCGTTCGCCCGGGTCGTACCCAAGCTCTTCGCCAATGGCAACCCTGACAGCCGGAGCGGTCTGAACCACCACGTGCTTGGTGGGATCGTTAATGGCATCCCAAACCTCCTCCACGTAGGTTTTTTCGATGAGGGCCCCTACCGGGCACCGGTTGATGCATTGGCCGCAATTGGTACAGACCACTTCAACCAACGGCCTGTCGAGAAAAGTGGAAATCTTCTGGTGTTCACCCTTATAGGCCACTGCCAGGGCGGAAACCCCCTGCAGGTCGTGGCAGGTCCTCACGCAGCGCTGACAGCGGATGCACTTGCTGTCATCCTTGATGATGGAAGGGGAAAGATCATCAATAACCCGGCGACTGCCTGAGATCAGGTCGATGAAGACGTGGTCGCCCACCCGGTATTCGTGGGCCAGCTCCTGTAATTCGCAGTTCCCGTTCTTGTAGCACTTGGTACAATCGGCGTTGTGCTCCGAAAGAAGGAGTTCAATGATGGTCTTCCGCGCTGTCCTGACGGTCGCGCTGTTGGTGTGAATGGTCATCCCTTCCGAAACGGGGGTAGCGCAGGCTGCCACCAGCGCCTTACCTCCAACCTGCTCAACCACGCAGACCCTGCAGTTGCCCGCAACGCAGAGGTCCTGATGGTAACAGAGTGTCGGAATCCTGAAATCCAGTTTCTTCGCAGCATCAAGGATCGTGGTTCCTTCAGGGACTGCAACCGGTATGTCGTTTATCGTTAGATTAACTGAAAACTTGTTCATGGTCCTGTGGTTTTCTTAGTAAATGATCTCTTCACGGAAATTGGTCACGATGGATACAAACGGATTGGCTACCGATTGCCCCAGTCCGCACTTGGCCGACAGTTTCATCGTTTTGGCCAGCTTTTTCAAATCCTCGAGGTAGGTTGGTGGACGCTCACCCCGCTTGACGGCTTCAATGCCCTTCAGCAGCTGCTGGCAGCCCACCCGGCAGGGGGTGCATTGCCCGCACGACTCCTCGGTGAAGAACTCCAAATAGTCGTGAAGCACGTTGTACATTGAGCGACTGCTGTTGAACAGCATCATCGAACCACCGGTCGGGATTCCTTCATAACCTATGATGGTTTCCTTGAAGTTTTTGCGCGGGACGCATCCGCCTGAAGCACCTCCCACCTGAACGGCTTTCGTGTCTCCGTCACCGAACTCCTCAACAAACTGCTGGACCGACATTCCCAGCTCCAGTTCGTGAATGCCTGCCTTGGGCGTATCGCCGGAAATGGAAAAGACCTTGGATCCGCGCGAATCGCGGGTTCCCAGCTCCCTGAATTTCTCCGGCCCTACCCGGCAAATCATGAAGGCATACACCAGGGTCTCGACATTATTGATCACGGTAGGCTTGCCCAGGTAACCGGCAACAGTCGGGTAAGGCGGTTTGTTACGAGGCTCTCCCCTGCGACCTTCCATCGATTCAAACAAGGCACTCTCTTCCCCACAGATGTAGGCTCCCGATCCGGAACGCATCTGAATGGTGAAATCCAAACCCATTTTCTTTAATCCTTCATTAAAGCGCTTGAGTTTCTCATTCAACATTTTAAGCAAGAAGTTGTATTCCCCTCTCAGATAGATGAAACCCTCCCGGGCTCCAATGGTGTAACCGCAAATGGCCAGGCCGGCAAACACCTTCTCCGGAACACGGTCGAGGATCTCACGATCCTTGAATGTTCCCGGCTCCCCCTCATCGGCGTTGCAAATCACGTATTTAACAGGGTTATCCTCATTTTTGGTGAATTTCCACTTCAGGCCGGTCGGGAACCCGGCACCTCCACGCCCTTTCAGGCCGGAATCGATCATGTCTAGGATGATGTCATCCGGATTCCTCTGTATCGCCTTTTCAACGACTTTCAGCGGATCTATCCCTTCCATGTAGAAGATAATGTCGACCCGCTTGAGCTTAATGTTTTCTAGTTCCATCGTCTTTAATCAATTAGCTTTCTTGTGTCATTTGTCCGATTTACAACTCTCCTACCCCCCGTTTTCGCGGCGGTATCCATTCACAATTTCAACCGCACGCTCCGGGGTTAATTCCGGGTAAACCTCGTCATTGACCAGCATAACCGGTCCCTTGTGGCACCAACCCAGGCAGTTGGCTGTCATCAGCGTAAACTGCTTGTCCACCGTGGTTTCTCCAACCTTGATCCGAAGGGTCTCTTCCAAAGCCTGAATGATCTCGTCCTTGCCCACCATATGGCAAGAGATGGTTTTGCAAACCCTGACACAGAATTTTCCCCTGGGCACGGTATCCAGAAAGGTGTAGAAGCTGGCTGTCCCGAAAACCTCGGCCGTTGAAAGGTTAAGGGCCTTGGCTACGGCAATCATCTCCTTGTCTTTCAGATAATTCCGCTCCTTCACAACCGCCTGAAGAATGGGCATCAGGGCAGTCCTGTCGTTACCGTACACCTGGGTCACGTCATCGATAATCTTTTGAACATCTACCATTTCCTGTCTCCTTAAATGCGATTTGGTTAATAAATTGATTGACTGACCGGAGCATTAATAAATGTTAAAGAAATAACAGATCACCCGGAATAAAAATGATTATTATTAGTCCAGACTATGACAAAAGTCAGAAATCCACGCCTGGCAAGGGATTGGAAAAGAAAAGGGCGGATTCTCACCCGCCCCATCTGCTTCATCGGATCAGGTCCAGCTCTTGTATCAGATGTTTCGCCCCCGCAAAGCGGTCAATGATGAAGAGGGCGTAACGTATGTCAAGGCTGATGTTCCGGCAGAGATCCGGATCATACATAATGTCGCTCATCGTTCCCTGCCAGTTGCGGTCGAAGTTAACCCCAATCAGATGCCCATCGGCATTGACCACCGGACTGCCGGAGTTGCCCCCGGATGTGTGGTTGGAGGCAATGAAGCAGACTGGTATCCGGCCATCCTTGCCGGCATAATCGCCATAATCTTTGGCATAGAACAGTTCCTTAAGCTTTTCCGGAACCCGGTAATCGTAGATATCCGGATTATCCTTTTCCATAATGCCATCAAGGGTAGTCTGATGATAGTATTTCACGCCGTCCATTGGTGCATAGTCAGCCACTTGGCCAAAGGTGACCCGGATGGTGGAGTTGGCATCCGGATAGAACAGCCGGTCGGGCTCCATTTCCATCTGGGCAGCCATATAAATACGCTGCAATTCAGGCAGTTGACTTTGCCCGGGAATCAACCCGGGATTGATCACCGTGCTCTGGAGCTCGTTTAGGCTCAGGTACAACTGAATGGCCGGATCCTTGCGGATCTTTTTCGCCCGGGGGCCGGTTATGGTTTCCAGCATCCGGTACATTTGATCCTCACTGGCGAAAACCGATTTTTCAAAGACCATCGCGGCGTATGCATTGAAATCCCCCTTGAACTGCTCCCTGACCACCGGCAGCAGTTTCGGCTGGTAGGCTTCGTCAATCCCCGTGGAATAAGCATCAAGAAGTGAGGCTAGAATCTTTTGGTCGGTTGGTGCGTCGTAGTCCTTAAAATGGCTGGCTACACTTGGACTGAGCCGTTCCACCGCCCTGGCAACCTCGTCGCGGTTACCCTTTTCGGCCGCATCCAGCAGGGCGATGAACCGTCCTGAAAAATTGATGATCTCGGCGGCGGCGCCGGCGTCGCGTGCGTAAACGGAGGCAAGCTGAAAAGGCTCCTGCGCCAGGGATATCCTGCGATAGTCGGCCAGGAGGGAGCCGTATTTCCTTACCCGTTCGGAGTCCTGCCCGACCCACTGCCCAAAGCGGCCCTCATATTCCTTTTTCCGGTCGATGGCATTGATCCGGTTCAATCCAAGCAGGACGCCCTGGTTCTTTTTCCATCCATTGGCGATCCCCGACTTTTTTGCGGCATATTGAAGCCGGATCTTCGGGCTGGTCTCCATTGCCGCCATCATAATGTCCAGCTTTTTGGTCTGCAGGGCTACGGAAGCCGGTATCGTCTGATTGGCCTGGCCTTCGATCACGAAGGAGGGGATGTATTGGGTGGTGCGACCCGGATATCCGAACACCATCGTAAAATCACCCTTCTCGACGCCCTTCAGGGAGATGGCAAAATGCTTTTTCGGCACATACGGCACATTATCAGGTGAATAGGAGGCCGGCTTATTGTCCGGCCCGGCATAGACCCGGAAGAGGGCAAAATCACCGGTATGGCGTGGCCATATCCAGTTATCGGTTTCACCCCCGAACTTGCCGATGGCGCTGGGCGGTGCCCCCACAAGCCTGACATCCCGGTAAACCTCGTAAATGAAGAGGAAGAACTGGTTGCCCGAAAAGAACGGGGCTACGCGGGC
>JAWOHI010000364.1:0-5276 GCA_046485255.1 Bacteroidales bacterium | reverse complement strand
AGAGATCCGGAGCCGCCTTGATTTTGAGCTGGAGGTGATCTCCGGGATGGGATTTGCAGGGTATTTTCTTATCGTCCAAGACTTTATACGGGCCGCACGCGAGCGCCAGGTGTCGGTTGGGCCCGGTCGCGTGCGGCCCGTATAAAGTCTTGGACGATAAGAAAATACCCTGCAAATCCCATCCCGGAGATCACCTCCAGCTCAAAATCAAGGCGGCTCCGGATCTCTTCGGTCAGCTCGGGGTAGCGCTTTCGGGCTCCCTCATAAGTGAGGTGCCGGAGAAAATCATCCTGGTTGGTAAAAGGCTCGGGAAGAATGAATTCGGGGAGCAGGACCTGGCGGTCGAGCTCATATTCCTCCACCTTGGCGGCTATCTCCAGGGTGTTCGCCAGGGCTTCGGGTTGGTCGGGGAACAGCAAAAGCATCTCCTCAGCCGTCTTGAAGAACTCCTGCCCGATGAATTTCATCCGGCCCGTATCGTTGAAATCCTTTCCAGTGCTCAGGCAGAGCAGGATATCCTGGGCTTCGGCATCTTTTTCGTTGAGGTAATGCACATCGTTGGTTGCGATCACCTTGACCCCGTGCCGGGCGGCCAGTGAGGAGAGGACGCCGTTCACCTGCCGTTGCTCCGGGTGACCGTGGTCCTGAAGTTCAACGTAATAATCATCGCCAAACAGCTTCTTGTACTTCAAAAGGACCTCTTCGGCCCCGCCCAGGCCGTTCATTGCGGCCCGGGGCAACTCGCCCCCCAGGCAGGAGGAGCAGGCAATCAGGCCCTCGTGGTAACGGGTCAACAGTTCCCAGTCGATCCGTGGCTTGTAGTAGAATCCCTCGAGCCACGACAGGGATACCATCCTGACGAGGTTGTGGTATCCGGCCTTGTTCTTTGCCAGCAACACCAGGTGAAACCGGCTCCGGTCCTCCACATCCGCCTTGTCTTTGCGGCCGTTGGGCGCCAAATACACCTCGCACCCGATGATCGGCTTGATATTACTGGCACGCGCTGCATCATAGAAGTGCTTCACCCCGAACATGTTCCCGTGGTCGGTGATGGCAACGGCCGGCATTTTCAGCTCAACCGCCCGCTTCATCAGCTCGTCAATGGAGGTCGCCCCGTCAAGAATCGAATATTGGGTGTGAAGATGCAGATGGACGAATTGGCTCATGGTGGAACAAAAATAGAAAGGATTACTCCGTCCGGGCAGCTTGTTCAAAACTCTTTTAAAAGTTCCGCTATGTTTGGATAACAGGATATTAATGGTATCTTTGCACCCACAATTTTGTAAAAGTCCTAATTACCAGTAAAAATGCCGATTAAGATCAGATTAGCTAGACACGGTAAGAAGTTCCGCCCCTACTATCACGTAGTGGTTGCGGATAGCAGGGCACCACGGGATGGAAAATTTATTGAGCGTATTGGTTCTTACAATCCGGTCAATAAGCCTGCTACCATCGACATCAACTTTGACAAGGCCTTGTCTTGGTTGCAAAAGGGTGCCCAGCCATCTGATACCGTACGGACCCTGCTCAAGAGCCAGGGTGTCATTTACAAGAACCACCTGCTCAAAGGGGTCGCCAAAGGCGCCCTCACGGCCGAGCAGGTTGAGGCAAAGTTCCAGGAATGGATGAGTCAGAACGAGGCCAAGCTGAAAAAGGAGGTCAACCAGTTGGCGGAAGCCAAGCAGGACGATCAGAAGAAACGCCTTGCGCAGGAGACCAAGATCCGGGAAGCCCGCGCCGCCATCTTCGCCAAGAAAATGGCCGGTGAGGCCGCTGCCGCCGCTGCCGCCGCTGCTGAAGCCGCTGCCGCCCGCGCCGCGGCACGGCCCGTTGCACATCCCGTTGCACAGCCCGTTGCCGAGCCCGTTGCCGAGCCCGTTGCCGAGCCCGTTGCCGAGCCCGTTGCCGAGCCCGTTGCGGAATCCATCGTGGAGCCCGTTGCTGAAGAGCCCACCCCGGAACCTGAGGCCGAACAGGCCGAAGAGGCTCCGGCCGCCGAATAGGCTGGTCGTCGCTAACAAAGAAACAATCAGGCCGCCGGTTTACCGGCGGCTTTTTTTTTTAGTGTGGCCGCAAGATTTTTGTTACTTTGTTGTCTATATCTAAACCTGACAAATTCTAAAAATTTGTCAGGTTTAATAAAAAGGAAAAATGCCAATCAAAATCAAACCCGGCCTCCGGATCTCAGACCAGGGCGTGGTGTTCGACCCTTCCACCGGGGAGTCCTTCACCGTCAATGACACCGGATTGAAAATCCTCAAACTCCTCGAGGAGGGATTGGGGGAGGAGGAGCTGTTCAGGAGATTAACGGAAGAATATGAGCTCAGCCGTAGCGACTTTGATCGCAACCTGCTGGATTTCTCGTCGGTGATCAAGTCGTATTATCTCTCCGCAAATGAAGGCTGACACGATCACGATAGCCGTCAGCGGGCTCAACAACACGGATAACCCCGGACCGGGCGTCCCCGTGATCCGAGGCCTCCGCGAAGCCGCCGGCTTCCGTGCGAGGATCATCGGACTGGCCTATGAGAATATGGAGCCGGGAGTCTATATGGAGGGCCTGACCGACCGCGTTTACCTCGTTCCCTATCCTTCTGGCGGGATCGAGCCGATGCTTGCCCGTATCGAGGAGATCCACCGCGGGGAGGGCATCGATGTGCTGATCCCCAATTTCGACGCCGAACTGCTGCCCCTGATCAAGTCGGCCAGCCGGCTCACCGGTATGGGGATCCATACGTTCCTCCCGACTATCGAGCAGTACGAGGAGCGGCTGAAGTCCAACCTGCCCGACTTCGGGAAGAAATACGGCATCCTGGTGCCAGAGAGCCTCCCGGTCAGCACTGCCCTGGAGATTCCCGCCATCTGCCGGCAGGTGCCGGGCCCCTGGATGATCAAGGGCAAGTTTTATGATGCCTATCTGGCCCACAACCCCGACCAGGCCGTCGAGTATTTCTACCGGATCAGCGCCAAATGGGGGCTCCCGGTGGTGGTCCAGCAATTCATCCAGGGCACGGAAGTAAACGTGGTGGCACTTGGAGATGGTCGTGGCCGGGTGATCGGTGCCGTGCCGATGCGCAAGATGTTCATCACCGACAAGGGAAAAGCCTGGAGTGGCATCTCCATCTCCGATCCCTACCTGCTGGAGACAACCCGGAAAATCATCTCCGAAACAGGCTGGCGGGGTGGAATGGAGTTGGAAATGATCCGCACGGCCGATCAAAAATACTACCTGGTCGAAATCAACCCCCGCATACCGGCCTGGGTCTACCTCGCGGTAGGCGCCGGACAAAACCTGCCGGAAGCGCTGGTTAAACTGGCAATGGGCCTCCCGGTGGAACCCTTCCGCCATTTCGATGTCGGCAAGATTTTTGTCCGGTATTCCTACGAAATGATCATTGATGCCGAAGCACACCAGTCATTTGCAATAACCGGAGAAAGATAATGTCAATGGAGAAAAAGAGATTCACCCCACCAGCCATCAAACGACTTCAGTCAGGAATGCCCGGAAAAGGCGGCATACCGGCCCAGCTCAACCCCATCCCCGATATCGGCGGTATTCCGGTAGGTCGGCTGCTGCGGGATTATGGCTCCCCGCTTTTCGTCCTGGAGGAGAACGTGATTCGGAACACCTTCCGCAATGCCAAGGATGCCTTCGAATCGCGCTACCCCCGGGTCCAGTTCGCCTGGTCCTATAAAACCAATTACCTCGATGCGGTTTGCAGCATCTACCATCAGGAGGGCTCCTGGGCGGAGGTGGTGTCGGGTTTTGAATACCAGAAAGCCCTGGCCAACGGCGTCGACGGCCGGCGGATCATCTTCAACGGACCCGACAAGAGCCGGGATGACCTGAAGCTGGCGATTGAACAGCACTCCTATATTCATGTCGATCACTTCGACGAACTGTACACCCTCATCGAGCTGGCCGGCAGCTCTGATGTCCGCCCGCGCGTGGCCATCCGGGTCAATATGGATACCGGCATCTTCCCGCGCTGGGACCGCTTCGGGTTCAACCTGGAGAACGGCGAGGCGATGGAGGCCATCAGGCGGATCATCGATAGCGGCCGCCTCGACCTGGTGGGCCTGCATACGCATATCGGCACCTACATCATCTCGGTCAACGCCTACCGGACCGCCGCGGAGAAAATGTCAGCCCTGGCCCTCACCATCGAGCGCGAACTGAAGCATTCAATCAAGTATATCGATATGGGCGGCGGTTTCGCCTCCCTCAACACCCTCAAGGGAGCCTACCACTCAGCTGCCGATACCACCCCGACCTTCGACCAGTACGCCGAAGCCATTACCGGAGCGATTACCAGGGCCGGATTCAACCCCGCTTCCCTGCCGCTGCTCATCCTCGAAACCGGCCGGGCCCTGATCGATGACGCCGGATTCCTCGCCGGAACCGTCCTGGCCGTCAAGCGACTGTCGGACGGCCGCAAGAACCTGGTCTTCAACTTCGGCGTGAACCTGCTCTTTACCTCCTTCTGGTATGACCACGAGATCCATCCGGTGGAGGAACAGACCGGTTTCACGGAGGATGCCACCCTGTTCGGCCCGCTCTGTATGAACATCGACCAGCTCCGCGACCAGACCCGGATGCCCCTGCTCAAACAGGGCGATAACGTCGTGGTTAAAAGGGTGGGGGCCTATAATATGACCCAGTGGATGCAGTTCATCACCTATCGCCCCAATGTCGTCCTGATCAGTCCCGATGGTTCCATCCACATCATCCGCGCAGCCGAAACCCTCAATACCCTCAGGCAAATGGAACAAACCCCACCACACCTTTCTCCTGGCACCTGACACCTGAAACCTTGAACATCAAGCATTTAATACCCCGCATGATTCCCCTGGCCGACGGAGTGCTCAACTCCTACTCCCAGGTGTTCTTCTCGGATAACCGGGTGTTTGCGGCCATTATTCTCATCATCACCTTCCTGGTCCCGACAGCCGGATTGGCCGGACTGGCCGGAGTGGCCATTTCACTCGTGCTGGCCGGATGGCTGGGATTTGACAAGCAATTGATATCCAAAGGTATACTAAGCTACAACACGCTGCTCGTTACCCTCCCCCTGGGGCTCTATTTCAGTCCCGGCCCAGCTCTGGTCCTGATGGTGGTATTCGCCTCCATCCTCACCTTCTTCCTCACGGTCACCCTGCGGGGATGGCTGGCCCATTACGAGCTGCCCTTCCTGAGCTGGCCCTTCATCATTGGCCTCTGGATCGTGATGCTGGCCGTCAGGCGGTTCTCCGCCCACCTCGAGGGCGGAGAACCG
>JAWOHI010000324.1:0-6880 GCA_046485255.1 Bacteroidales bacterium | reverse complement strand
ATGATCCTGTATCTCAAATGGTACCGGGACAGGCGCCTCCTGTTCTACTTTTTGGCCCTGGTCGCCTTCATCCTGGCCTTGCTCTCCAAGATACAGGCCGTCGCCCTGCCGATCGTGCTGCTGCTGATGGATTTCTATCACGAGAGGACATTCAGGCTGAAGCACCTGACCGACAAGATTCCCTTCCTGCTACTGGCCCTGGCCACGGGGATCCTGGGCATCTACATCCTGGGAAGCCAGGGCACCTTGATCACCGAAAGCACCATTCCCGGCTGGCAGAGGATTTTTATCGGAACCTACTCCCTCTGCGTGTACCTGATAAAGGCCCTGGTCCCCTACCAGCTGTCGGCCATCTATCCCAATCCCACCACCCTGTCGCTTCTATTTTACCTTAGCGCCGGAGCCGTGGTCCTGCTAATCGCCCTGGCGTGGCGGTTTGGCCGGTCATCGAGGGATTTCGTCTTCGGATCCCTCTTTTTTCTCATCAATATCGTATTTGTCCTCCAGGTCCTTGGTGCCGGTCAGGCCTTCCTGGCCGACCGGTTCACCTACCTGGCCTACGGGGGACTCTTTTTCCTGGTCGGTTGGGGATTGAACTTCCTCATAAACAGCCGGTTTAAGCCATTTTTACTGCTTTTTGTTGCTACCTACCTGATCGTTCTCGGCGCCGGGACCTGGAGCCGCGTGAAGGTCTGGCGCACCTCCGAGACCCTTTTCACCGACGTGATCCGGAAATACCCCGACTGTTCGATCGCATATAATAACCTGGGGCTCTGGTACCGCGACCTCCACCAGAATGAAAAGGCGCTCGAATCATACACGCGGGCCATACGGGCCAATCCGGCCGGTTACCTGAGTTACAGCAACCGCGGAGAAACCTGGTTTGCCCTGGGTGAAATCGACAAAGCCCTGGTGGATATGGACATAGCCCTCAAAATCAATCCGGATTACAGCAAGGCCTTGAGTAACCGGGGGGCCATCCGGGGTGCGCGTAAAGAGTATGACCTGGCCCTCAACGACCTGAATAACGCGATCCGCCTGGATTCCAAAAACTTACAGGCTTACCAGAACCGGGTGCTGGTTCACTATGCCTTGGGTGATTACCAAAAGGCCGCCGAAGATTGTACCTCCTACCTGGCGATCAAACCGGACGATCCGGATATTTTGAACCATCGGGGCCTCTGTTACGACCGGCTCAACCGGAACGAGGAGGCGCTGAACGACTTCAACCTGGCCATCCGGATCAATCCCTCGCGGGGCAATTTTTTTCGCAATCGCTCCTATCTGCTTGCCAAGGTGGGCGACTATGCCGGTGCCCGCCGCGACATACTCAAGGCACGCGAGCTGGGCACCAACATCAATGCCGATTACCTTCGGATGCTTGAAACGAGGTGATCTTTTCCCGGATTGAGGGCGATCGACCTATTTGACCACCCACTCCTGCACGCCGGTCGAAAAATCGTCGGGCTGGCGGATCTCCAGCCTCAGACCGGTTGTCGTCACCGGCTCGAATTCAACCCGGTTGAACTGGTCTTTCGCAGTCCCATACTCGCCCTTCGGGCTTACCTCGACCCAGGAGTTCCCTTTACGGTATTTGAGCTTCCAATGTTTCGGAACCCTGCAGCCGGCGTTCAGGTCTTCATCATCAAACCAGAACACCTCGACGGCTGAGACCGTCTCCGGCCCGGTCAGGTCGTACTGAACCCACTCGTCGGACGCCTTTCGCGGCCACCAGTGAATATGCCCATATTCGGCGCTACTGGATTTCGACGGAACCATCTGGTCGTTCACCGTTCCCGGAATCCCCTTGCAACCCGGGGAAACCGTCACGGCAGCCCTTGATGCAATGGTTGGTGAGGGCAGCGGGGTGGCTGCATCCAGGGTTTCCGGAATCCAGACGGTCATCTCGCCGCTGCCCCGGTTGGCCCAGGCGTAGTAGGGAATGGCCACCAGCGAGGCCGGGGTTTTACTCACGGGACCCTCAAGGGTAGCCGTGAGCGAATAGCCGGATGCCTTGATCAGGCCCACTCCGTTAAGCAGGTCAGGGTTGAAGGAATAGCTGAAGACCGGCTCTTCGCCGATCATCAGGTGCAGGGCTTTCTGCTCTTCCTGATCGGTCCATTCGAGGCAATAGAGCAGCGGCCCGCGCTGAAGAGCTACCTGGCCATGATCCGCCTCCACCAGTTCGTGAGCCCTGATGCGCCGGATCTCCATCGGGAGGGCAATCTCTACCCTGTCGCCGGGCTTCCAGGTGCGGGCAATTACCGCAAAGCCCTTACTTACGCTGTATTTGGCAATCTTTCCGTTGACTCGGATTTCCACTTTCCCTTTGGCCGGATCGGCGAAAGTGTACAGGTCGCTCGGTACAGGCTCGTCAGCCGTCCAGCCAGGAATACGCACGAGCAGGTTAAACCGCTCCGCTTCGGCCGGATCGATGGTCAACACCACCTCCCCATCCCAGGGATAATTCGACACCTGGCTCACCCGGATACGCTCATCGTTCAGGTCGACCTCCGTTTCACTCTGAACAAATAAGTTGACATACAGATTGTTATCTTTTGTTGCATAGATATAACCCGGCACTGAGGGGATGAAGCGGCAGAGGTTGCTCGGGCAGCAGGCACAACCAAACCACGGGCTCCTTTGATGCTGTCCGCGCGATTTCAGGGGGTTCGGATAGAAGAAGCGATCGCCTGAAAGACCGAGGCCGCTCAGGACCCCATTATAGAGGGTCCGCTCCAGAACATCGATGTAGCGGGCGTCTTCGTGGAGCAGGAACATCCGGTGATTCCAGAAAACATTGGCAATGGCCGCGCAGGTTTCACAATAAGCGGTCATATTGGGAAGCTGGTAATCAATCCCGTAAGCCTCTCCTGCACCTGTGGCGCCCACGCCGCCAGTGATATAGAGTTTCTTGCCCACGACATTGTTCCAGATCTTGTCGATGGCAGCCAGGTACCCCTGATCGCCGGTGATGGCGGCAATGTCGGTCATTGCGCTGAACATATAATTGGCCCTGACAGCGTGACCGTCCGCATCTGTCTGGTCAACGGGCTTCAAGTGAGCCTGGTTGTAAACGGATCCGCCCGGACCCCTGACATCCAGGAAGAACTTCGCCATATCCAGGTACTCCTGCTTTCCGGTCACCCGGTAGAGCTTGACCAGGCCTATTTCGACCTCCTGATGTCCCGGATAGTTCTCACACTTTCCATAGCCAAAATCCCGGACGATGAGGTCGGCTGCCTTGATGGCAACGTCCAGCAGGCTTCGCTTGCCGGTTGCGGCATAGTGGGCAACAGCCGCCTCGAAGAGGTGCCCCAGGTTATACAGCTCATGGCTGTCGTGGCTTACCAGCTCCCACCGCTCCTTACCGGCCCACGGGTGCGCGCTGTCGCCGAGGATGGTCCGGTTGGTGTAAAGGTAGCCATCCGGCTCCTGTGCCTTTGCGATCCGGTCGATCAGGTCGTCGAGGTAGGCATCCAGCTCAGGGTCGGGAACGGTTTGAAGCGAATAGGCGGCCCCCTCTATGATCTTGTAAACATCCGAATCATCAAACGGGTAAATCGAACAGAAACCGCCCTCCTCAGTCCCGGCCGCTACGTCAAAATTCTTGACCCTGCCGGTCTCTTCACTCTGCTGGAACGCGTAGGGGATGGTCAGTTCGGCGTTCAGCCTGACCCTTGGTGCCCAAAAGTCATCATCCAGGCTCACCTGGTTGAAACTGACGGGCTGAACAGGATAATCGCCCGTCCGCTGGTCTGACCTGGCACACGAAGCTGCCAACAGGGCAAGGCCTGCCGCAGCCATAGAAATGGTACACCTTATTTTCATTCTGATCCTATTATTTGGTTTAATAAATATTTTAAAAATCTATGTGTTAACCCCGGTGTCGCCCTGGCCGTAATAAGCTCCAGGGCCGTGCTTTCGGGAAAAGTGCTTGTCCAGGATCTCCCGCTGAACAGGAAACTCCTTCCCGAGAAGAACCGTCCGGAAGGCCAGCCTGGCGATCTCTTCCAGGATGATCGCGTGGTGAAGGGCTTCCCTCAGGGTGGCTCCCCAGGTGAAGGGGCCGTGTTCGGCAACCAGGACCCCGGGCACCTCCATTGGATCCAGCAACGTAAAGGCCTCCCGGATCACCTGGCCGGTAGCCTCTTCATAGTTGCCCTTAATTTCATCGGGAGTTAAAAGCCTGGTGCAAGGCACCGGACCGTAAAAATGATCAGCGTGAGTGGTCCCCAGACAAGGAATATCCCGGCACGCCTGTGCCCAGGAAGTTGCCCAACTGGAGTGGGTATGAACCACACCCCCGATTTTCGGAAATGCCTTGTAAAGAACCAGATGCGTGATCGTGTCCGAAGATGGGCGGTACTCCCCCCCAACCTGTTTGCCATCCAGGTCAACCACCGTCATATCCTTGGCTGTCATCGCCGTATAGGGAACACCGCTGGGCTTGATCACCACGAGGCCACGCTCCCGGTCAATGCCCGAGGCATTGCCCCAAGTCAGCCTGACCAGCCCCTCCTCAACCAGGGCGAGGTTAGTTTGGCAAACTTCTTCCTTAAGATTATGCAGATGAGGCACTTATATTTACAATTTACAATTTACAATTTACAATTTACAATTTACAATTTTTTCACCGGTCACTGGTCACTGGTCACTTTGTTCAAACATCTACGCTAAAATAAAACCCATTGCCAAGCAATTCATTGTACTTCTCCTGATTGAACCGGTATAGGAAGGCTCCCTTCTTGGAGGAGGTTTTATCTTTCTCGTCCAGTTTGTCGAGGAGGTCCATCAAGAGTATTTTCTTTCTGAAGTTCCTTTTATCCAACTCTTTCTGGTAAATAGCTTCATAAAGTCCCTGCAGCTGGGGCAAGGAGAATTTCTCCGGGAGCAATTCAAACCCGATAGGCTGGATGCGGGCCCTGCGCCGAAGCCTGGCCATCGCTTTGTCAACCATAATCCGGTGATCGAATACAAGTTCGGGGATCTGTCTTATCGGGCACCAATGGGCGTCGTGCTCCCTGACCAGCTCCTTGTTGTAGTTGCCGATATTGATCAGGGCATAATAAGCAATTGACACCACCCTTTCGCCGGGATCCCGGTCCACCTCCCCATAAGCGTACAACTGCTCCAGGTAAACATTCCGAATACCGGTCAATTGAAAAAGGACGCGGTTGGCCGCCTGGTCAAGGCTCTCATCCCGCTTGGGGAAGCCGCCCATCAGCGACCACATCCCCTCCCCCGGCTCCATACAGCGTTTAATCAGCAGCAGTTTCAGCTCCTGCTGGTCATAGCCAAAAATCACGCAATCAACGGCCAACAGTTGCCTGTCCTCATTTGGATAAAAGTTGCCCATTGCAGAAGTTTAAGTGTTAAAAGTACACTTCGGGGCCCAATAAAAAAAACGAAACCCGAAAATATTCGTACCGCTATACAAGGCCCGAAATTGGGAGGCATTTTTGTACATTGGCCCAACAACAAAAGTATATTATGGCAAAGCGATTAATGGCAATAGTTGCCGCTTGTACCTTCCTGGTAATCGCGGCAGAGGCGCAGACCGGCAACCGTTCGGTGCTGCTGGTAAAGGATATAATGGCAACCAATTACGTGGGGCAATCCCCATCGCAGTTCCAGTGGTCGCCCGACAGCCGGCATCTCTATTTCCAGTGGAACCGGGGCCCTGCCCAGGCCGATTCAGCCTGGCGCATCGACCCCTCCAACCCGGTGCCGCACAAGGTTCCACGCAGCGAAGTACAACAGCTCAGGCCGGAATCAAAGATGTTCAATCCCGATAAAAGTCTCGAGTTGATCAACCGGAACGGCGATTACTACCTGGTCAATGCGAAAAGGAAGGACACCTCCCTGGTCTTCGCCCTGGCCCGGCCGGTTGCCAGCCTTTCCTTCACCCATTCGGGCAAGCACCTGGTGATGAACATTGAAAACAACCTGTACCTCCTTGATCCCAACAACGGGCAGTTCCGGCAACTGACCAATTTCCAGGCCCCTGAAGCTGAATCCCCGGCTCGCCCATCCAGGCAGGCCGAGTCGTTGACCGATCGCGACAACTGGCTGATGCAGGACCAGTTAAGGCTTTACCCCAAACTGGAATCCAGCGGAGGGCGAAGGGGTGGAATGGCTGGCTTCAGGGGTGGGATGCGCCCGCCCGTTCCCGCCCGGACGGGTGGCCCGGCTCCCTGTTATACCGACGGCTTTTCAGTGTACGGACTGGAACTGACACCTGACGACCGTTTTGTCACCTTCATCAAAATCCTGCCCTCAAGCGACAACAAGGGTACCATTATGCCCAATTACGTGACCCGGTCGGGCTACACCGAAACCATCAATACCCGCTCCAAGGTGGGGGATGCCCCGCGGCGCTCCACGCTTGGAATTATGGATGTGGAGAAAGACTCCGTGTATGAGGTCCGCCTCGATCAGATCCCGGGAATTACCGACTTGCCCGACTATGTGGCTGATTACCCCGAAAAATACATAGGGCGGGAGCCGGTGACCCGCGCGGTCAGCGTTAGAAACCCCAACTGGTCGCCCGACGGCCGGTTCGGGATCATTGACGTGAGCTCGGCCGACAACAAGGATCGCTGGATCCTTCTTCTTGACCCCTCCACCGGCGGGGTCAGGCTGCTCGACCGGCAGCGTGACGAGGCCTGGATTGGCGGTCCCGGCATCGGTTCCAGCATCGGCTGGATGCCAGATGGCAAGCGCCTCTGGTTCCAATCGGAGGAGAGCGGGTACTCTCATCTCTATTGGATCAACCCCGCTACCGGCGAAAAACGGGCCCTCACCTCCGGCCAGTTCGAGGTCTATAATCCCCGTATCTCCAAGGACAACAAATACTGGTACTTCCTTTCGAACGAAT
>JAWOHI010000227.1:0-22370 GCA_046485255.1 Bacteroidales bacterium | reverse complement strand
CGTGCAATTGCCGCTCCCAGCGGATTACCGCCAAAGGTGGATCCATGCTCACCCGGCTGGAAGAGCCCCAGCAGGGGTTTGTCAGCCAGCACCGCGCTGACGGGATAAAATCCACCGGAAAGCGCCTTTCCGATAATGACCATGTCCGGGCGGACATTCTCATGATCGCAGGCAAATAACTTCCCCGTCCTTCCCAGACCTGTTTGAATCTCATCCGCGATCAATAAAACATTGTTCTTCTTGCACAGATCCGCGACTTTCGTCAGGTAACCTGCTGGCGGGATGATGACACCTCCCTCGCCCTGGATCGGTTCGATCATCACTGCTGCCGTATTGGGTGTGATCAAGCGCTTGATCGAATCCACATCACCGTATGGCGCGATCAGGAAGCCGGGCATGTACGGTCCAAAATCATCCCGGTACAGCGGTTCGGTGGAAAACGAGATGAGGGTGGTCGTCCGTCCGTGGAAATTTCCCGAGCAGACTATGATCTCAGCCTGGTGTCTAGCCACGCCCTTAACCCGATAAGCCCACTTGCGCGCCAGCTTGATCGCCGTCTCAACCGCCTCCGCCCCCGAGTTCATGGGCAGCGGCGTCGGCCAGTGCCTTGGTATGAGTCGCGCCGCATTCGTCATTGATATTGAAGCCGTTCGGCTCGTTGCCGATGGCGACCATCCGGGCTCCGATGGGTGAGACCGTCTGGTCGATCACGTCGATCAGCGTCCTGCCCCCCTCATTGATCGGCTGGAAGATCTCCAGGTTCCGGATGGTAAACTTATCGAGCCAAACATAATGATCCTCTTCAATCCGTGCGATCGAGGAGATATGGCGCGTGCGGTCGTGCTGCGTCTGATCAAGGTAATGGAGGATGGCTCCGGCGGAGATTAGGGCGTAATCCATATTGTCGATCCCGAAACCCTTCAAGGTGGTGGTTTCGAACTGCTTGAGCAGCCGTTCCCGGGCGGCATCGAGGGTAAAGATCCAGTCGTCGGTCTTGTAGGTGTAGTACTTATGCCCGAAATGCTCCAGGAACAGTTTCTCCTTGCCACGCTCAAAGAGCACCTCCTTGGGGGCGAAGCTGCTCAGAAGCTTGTCGACATAATCGAACGACCCTTCGGCCGCCAGGAACTCCCCGGTGGAGATGTCGAGGAAAGCCACCCCGGCGATCTGGCGCTCGAAATGCACCGCCGCCAGGAAGTTGTTTTCCTTATGTTCCAGGATCTGGTCGTTGATCGAAACCCCGGGGGTGATCAGCTCCGTAACGCCCCTCTTGACAATCTTTTTGGTCAGTTTGGGATCCTCGAGTTGTTCGCAGATCGCCACCCGCTCGCCGGCCCTGACCAGCTTGGGCAGGTAGGTGTCGAGCGCGTGGAACGGAAAGCCGGCCAGCTCGACAAAGCTGGCAGCCCCATTCGCCCGGCGAGTCAGGGTAATGCCCAGGATCCTGGAGGCCTTGATGGCATCCTCGGAAAAAGTCTCGTAAAAATCCCCCACCCTGAAGAGGAGCACCGCATCAGGGTATTTTCTTTTGACCGCCATATACTGCTTCATCAGCGGCGTATCCACGAAAGGTTCGTTTGGAGCCATCAGAGGGATTTCAATCGAACAAAGATAAAACTTATCCCTGCCCGGCAAAAGCCGGCTACCATTTCAAAGGTCCCCCATTTTTTCTACTTTAGCATCAGGAACCAATGATAACCCCACCGATGAAACACATCCTTGTCCTTGGCGCCGGCCTATCAACCGCCAGCCTGATCAGTTACCTGCTCAAACACGCCGCCACTGGTGGCTGGAAGGTCACCGTTGGCGATGCGAACCTGCAGGGAGCCCGGGCCAAGGTGGGCGACCACCCGCACGCCACCGCCGTCGCATTTGATATCTTCAATGAGGCGGATCGCAAGCGGCTCATCTGTGGATCTGACCTGGTCATCTCGATGCTCCCTGCCCGATTCCATCCAATGGTGGCCGAAGCGTGCCTGGAAGCCGGCAAGAATATGCTGACCGCCTCCTATGTTTCGCCCGAGATCAGGCGGCTCGACTACCAGGCCAGGCAGAAAGGGCTGCTCTTCCTGAACGAGCTAGGCGTCGACCCCGGCATCGACCATATGTCGGCTATGCGGGTGATCGACCGGATCCGCGAAAGGGGGGGGCGGATCACCGGTTTTCGCTCCTTCACCGGAGGGCTGATCGCTCCGGAATCGGACACCAACCCCTGGCACTACAAGTTCACCTGGAACCCCCGAAACGTGGTACTGGCCGGTCAGGGCACCTCGATGTACATCCGGGATGGCCAATACAAATACATCCCCTATCACCAGCTCTTCCGTCAGATAGAGCAGTGCACCGTGCTGGATATGGGCGATTTCGATGTTTATGCCAACAGAGACTCCCTCAAATACAGGGAGTTGTATGATCTGCCGGATATCCTGACGATGTTCCGGGGCACGATGCGCCGCCCCGGGTACTGCCAGGCTTGGGACGTGTTCGTCCAGCTCGGCATCACCGACGACAGCTATACCATTGAAGAATCGGAGGGGATGACCTACCGGCAATTCATCGACGCCTTTCTGCCCGGCACGCCAGGCCTCTCCGTAGAAGAGAAACTGGTCCGGTTTACCGGGATAACGGCCAACGGCGAGATTATGGACAAGCTCACCTGGCTCGGAATCTTCGGGGACCAGATCATTAACCTTCGGAATGCCACCCCGGCACAAATCCTTCAGCAGATCCTCGAAGAAAAGTGGCAGCTGGAGGAGGACGACCGCGATATGATCATAATGCAGCACATCTTTGATTATGAGATTGATGGCAAGAGCGCCAGACACAAATCCTCGCTCGTGGTAACTGGCAGGAACCGCTCCGAAACGGCGATGGCCATCACCGTCGGTACCCCCCTGGCCATTGCCGCCCGGCTGATCCTGAACGGGACCATCCGATCCAGCGGCGTGCAGATCCCCATCGTGCCACAACTTTATGAGCCCATCCTGCAGGAGCTGGAATCGTACGGGGTCAGGTTTATTGAAGAGGGCGAGCTGTAACTCCTTACAAATAAAAAGGTTTCGTAAGCTGACGACAGGGTTCGGACAGGGCACCCCCGGCTTCCTGCCGGATGATCAGTTCATCAGTTTCAACAACCTTCCGCTGGCGGCCAAACTGGATTAGAACTCTTTTTACGACCGACCGGGGCGTACCCCGCACCCGCAAGATCCTGGTTAAGGACAAGCCCGATCCCGCTGCCACAGCCACCGATTCGTCCAGCCGGCCTGCGGGGATAACCAGCGCCAGGCTTCCGGCCGGATTCAGCAATCCGGCGCTTTTCCCGATAAACCGGCCGAAGGGAAGTAGATCGTCGTGGCGGGCCACGCTTCTGGCCCGTCCGGGGGCACGCAGTGAATGGCTGAAAAAGGGCGGGTTGCATATAATCAGGTCATAAAGCCTGCCGGGCGTCCACTCCAGAAAATCGGCCCCGATCACGTTGATGCGGTCGGGCCAGGGCGAAAGGCCCACGTTCTGACAAGCCTGCCTGAAGGAGGACGCCTCAATCTCAATCGCATCAATAAAAGCCCCCGGAAATCGCTGCGCCAGCATCAACGCCAGTAAACCCGTTCCCGTCCCCACATCCAACATAAGCACCTCCTCTCTCGCTTCGCCGTCCGCCGTCCGCCGTCCGCGGTCCTCAATCTCCGCCCAGGCTCCGAGCAGGACGCCATCGGTCCCGACCTTCATGCCCGTATGCTCCTGGCGGATAATAAATTGCTTGAATTGGAACCAGTTGTTCGGCATACTAAAAATGATCAAATAGTCCAAGGCCGAAGAGGCTGAAATCATATCTGCACGGGTCAGCAGGATCGAAACCACGCAAAACGGCTGTCAGTTCCTCCACCGCTTTCCAATCGTTGCTTTTTCGTTGCAGCAGGCCGAGCATCCTTGCTACGCGGCCGACGTGGGTGTCGAGCGGGATCCTGAGCTCTGCCTGGGAAATCCGGCTCCATAGCCCGAAATGAACCCCACGGTGGTCATTCCGGACCATCCACATCAGGAACAGGTTAAGCCGTTTGGCAGCCGAACCGGACATCACGTCCGGGATATGGCGAGCCGACCTGCCGGGATGGAGGACTGTTAACTCTTTCCTGATATTGGCCAGGGATCCGAAGGTCCCGCCCTCCCGGTATCCCCGGGCAGCCACCTCTTCCAACCCACCTGCTTCCAGGTAGATACGGCGCAGGGAGCGGAAAAAGAAATCCAGATCGCGGGAGTTGAAGGTCCGGTGAACAAAACCGCGGAGGCGAACGTAATCGTTCAGATCTCCCTGGAGGAGATATTCCAGGGGTGACCACTCCATCAGTTCCATTATCCTGTTGGCGCTCCTGATAATGGAGGTCCTGGTTCCCCAGGCTATGACAGTGGTCAGGAATGCCGCGATCTCAATGTCTTCGCGGCGCTCGAACCGATGCGGAACCTGAATGGGATCATTCAGGATAAAATCGGGTTTGTTGTACTGTTCGTGCTTGATTTCCAGCAATTCCCTGATTTCATCCGGATGCATAACGTCTGACTAATTAGCATCAATCAGCCCGTCGCGCATCGTGATCACCCGGTCGGAGATTCCTGCCAGGTGCGTATCGTGGGTCACGATCACGAATGTTTGATTCATCTCGTCGCGGAGCTTCAGGAACAGGTTGTGAAGCTCCTGCTGGCTGGCCGAGTCCAGGTTGCCGGAGGGTTCATCGGCGAGGATGACGGCCGGCCGGTTCATCAGCGCCCGGGCCACGGCGACGCGTTGCTTCTCCCCGCCCGACAGCTCGGAGGGTTTATGCCCCATCCGGTCGGTCAGCCGGAGGTAGTCCAGCAACTCCATCCCACGCTGTTCCGCCTGCTTTCGTGGAGTTCCGGCGATAAAGGCCGGGATGCAGACATTCTCCAGGGCGGTGAACTCCGGAAGCAGGTGGTGGAACTGGAAAACGAAACCAACCTCCTTGTTCCGGAATCCGGCCAGGCGCCGGTCATCGAGCTGCCCGGTCTCGGTGCCCCTGATCCACACCTGACCGGCATCGGGGCGGCTCAGGGTGCCCATAATCAGCAGCAGCGTGGTCTTGCCGGCTCCGCTGGGCCCGACGATGGAGACAATCTCGCCCTCCTTCACTTCTAAATCAATTCCTTTCAATACGTTAAGGGAATCGAACGATTTGATTATTTGGTTTACCCGGATCATCCCGATTAAAATAATCCTGAAAGGTAAAGTAAATTACCGGGCCAGCAAAGGGCCTCAGGGGGCCGGCCGCCTGGCGAATCGATGGTAATCGAGGTAGTAGGAAACCTTGACCGAAAAGGAGTTGACCTGCGGGGCGAAGATCGTGTTCTGGAGATTGTCCCAGTAGGAGATAAACTGGTTCCCGTCAACGCCGACCTGACTGCTGATGTTATTCTTCCAGACGGCCGTCAGGTAACTTCCTGGCGCGAAATTCCAGGCATACTCCAGGTCGATCGTGAAGATGTTGAAATTCAGGTCGTGGTTAGCCGCATAAGTCTCGTTATCCCGAAGGGAGCCATCCTCGTTCAGTAGGAAGAACTGGTGGTAGTCGACCTCCGACCAGTAATGTCTCAGCGAAAGGCTAAGGGCCGCCTTGTTGTTGAAGACGTACGACCCGGTGATTGAATTGGTAATGGTCTTGACATTTCTCCGCCCGAACAGGATGGAATCGGCGGCAAGCGCTCTCACGTACCCGCGATCGTCGAACTGCTTGTCGAACCGGAAGGAGGGGAACAGGGAGAGCTTGTTGTTCAGCCTGAGTCGCGGCCCGAAGCTGAAATTCACGCCATGGTCGCCCCAGGCGTTTTCGTTGTACCCGACCCCGGCATTGAAAGCCAGTTTCTTGCGGTAATCCGATGAACCCCTCACCGATGCCGAATAGTAGGCCGGATAACTGAAATATCTTCCCGGCACCCGCGGCTCATACCAGTCGTGGGTGGCAATGGGGCTGCCGTAGAGGTTAACCGAGATATCACTGTAATCACGGAAAAGCAGGCGGGTTGAGATCCCGGCTGTCAGCTGGTAGAATGCCAGTGGGTTATAAATCTGGCCAAAATCCACTTCAAGGCTGTTGCTGAGCGAGTTAAAAACCCAGAACGGTTCGAGCACCCGGTGGGAGATATCGAATGAATGGCTGATGTAATTGTTCTTTTTCAGGTATCCCATATCGTTGGGATCGTAGGTATCGCTCACCACCACCAGGTTGTAACCGGCCGTGAGGGTTCCCCTGTACTTACCAAACCCTATTTTAGCCGCGTATCCGTTTGAGGGCTTTCCACTCAGGGAATCATATTTCATACTGCCGGCCAGGCTGGCCGATACGCCATAGCGATTATCCCGGTCCATCAGCCTGGTCATCAGGCTGGTCACGTTGGCCATTCGGGTCGTTGACGGGGTGATGACGTTGGTGTTGGAAAAATTCACGTACGAATTCCGGCCGATGATCTGGTCGACCACCACCATACTGTAATTGGTAAACGGATCAGTCAGGTACCGCCGCTCCGATCCTTCTCCCTCCACTTTGGTTGTATCCAGGATGATCGCATAGGTATTGGCCGTCATTGCGTTGAAAAACCCGAGGCCCAGGTTTCTCGAATTCCTTCCTGATATCTTGGTGGCATTGATCAGCCTGGTTTCACCCGGATTCTCGACCAGGGTTTCGCCCTCCTGGACCGCACTCCAGGCCTCACGGTAATTCAGGGGCTGCTTGCCGATCCGGCGGGAGTAGAAGAGATCCGATTTGTTGAACAGCTCCATCCCCTCGGTGAAGAACTGACGGTTCTCGGTATATTTTACCTCATAGGGGGTCAGGTTCAGGATAATTTGGTCCGACTTGCGCTGCCCGAAATCGGGGATCAGAGTCATATCCAGGGTATAGGCTTCGTTGATGCCGTACTTCAGGTCCATCCCGGCAGCATAGGAAAATCCGCTTGCGTCAGGGGTGATCTGGTAATAGCCGCTAGCGAAAGGGTAAAGCTCCAGCCGTAGAGGGGCTTTGATCAGGCTGATGCCCGTCATCTCCCCGATCTGGTCGTCTTCCGAAAAACTGCGGTCGACCGGGTTCCAAACGGTGATCTCACGGGATCGGCGCACGGTCCGCTGGAAATTGACGCCCCACGTCTGCACGTCCTGTCGGGGAAAGCGGATGGCGGCAAAGGGGATCTCCATTTCGACCACCCAACCTTCGTCTGTTATTCGCACGGCACTGGTCCAGACGGCATTCCAGGAGTAATCGCCTGATTCCCAGTTGTTTTCCATGCTGGCCTTTGCGGCGCTCTTCTTGTAATCCGCCTGCACGTTGGCTGCCGATACTTCGAAATGGTAAAGGTTCTGCCCGTCGTTGTATGGGTTCAGCGTAACCCGGAACTTGTCTGTATTGGCGTTGCTGAAGTTGTCGCGCTTGGTGAATTCCCTGAGGATGCTGTCGGGGGCCGAATCGTAGAGAAGTGCCCCTATATAAACGGCCTGATTGTCATAGACCACCCTTACAACGGATGAATGGGTGGCCGGATCGCCCATCTTCGGTGAATAGGTGATGAATCCGGTAGCGGTTGCGGTGCCCGCCCAGGCTGCCTCATCCAGGTGCCCGTCAATCCGGATCCGTTCGACCGTCCTGGTGGCTACCAGGTTCTTCTTTGGGGTGTTGGCACCAACTTCGGCAGCGATAAGTAAAAGAAGCAACAAGAATACCGATCGGATCATAAAAACAAGTTTCTGCAAATTTACTCTTTTGGGATGGCCCCCGGAATGAATGAAATCAGTTCGGGGCCTGCAAACTGTTAAAAAAAGTTAAGTGGGGACTGCTGGCGATAGGGAGTTGTTTACCCTTGAGAGGCTTACCCCTTGAGGTCCTCCTCCACGTCCTTGATATCCTTGACAACCTCCGAGTCATTGATGTAACTCCTGAACTGATCCGAGGCTTCGCCAGCCTGGTGTTCCAGGTCATCTTTCAGGTCTTCCACATCCCGCTTGATATCCCTGGTTGATTCGTCAAATTCCCTTTTGATATCACTGGTGACCTTCCGGAACTCCCGGATCCCCTTGCCCAAACCGTGGGTGATCTCCGGGATTTTTTCGGCGCCGAAAAGCAGCAGGACAGCAAGCAGGATGATGAGGATTTCCGTGCCGCTGATGAATGCCAGGTTATTAAGCACAATGTTCATACCGGGCAAAGATAAAAAAACCCCGGATGGTTATCCGGGGTTTTTGCGGCTTATGCCTTAAGTTTTTTATCCGCCCGTTTTTGTCTCCAGACGTGGAGGTCATAAACAACGGACGTCGAGACGAAGATGGATGAATAGGTTCCCACCACGACACCAACCAGCAGGGCGAAGACGAATCCCCTGATCGAAGGCCCTCCGAAAAGGAAGATGGAGAGCAGCACGACGAGGGTGGTACCGGCGGTGTTCAGGGTACGGCCGAGGGTCGAGTTCACTGCCTGGTTGATGATTTCCTTTCGGTCGCGCTTGCGGTAGAGTCCGATGAATTCACGAACGCGGTCGAAAACGATCACGGTATCGTTGATTGAATACCCGATGATGGTCAGGATGGCTGCGATAAAGGCCTGATCAATCTCAAGCGAGAATGGCATTATGCTGTAAAACAGCGAGAACAGGCCGAGAACGATGATCGTGTCGTGGGCCAGGGCGGCCAGGCCACCCAGTCCGAATGACCAGTTGCGGAACCGGACAAAAATATAAAGGAAGATGACGATCAGTGCAAAGAGGACGGCCAAGATGGCTCCCCTGACGATATCGCTCGCCACGGTCGGTCCTACGAGCTGGCTATCCAGCCGGTGTTCGTCAAGGAAGGAATCAAGGGTCGTTCCGGCAGGCAGGTAATCCTTGCAGCCTTCAAAGAGGGCCTGGTCAACGCGCTCCCCAACATCATCACCTGGTTCGTTGAGCAGGTACTTGGTGATCACCTTGACCTGGGTGGAAGGTCCAAAGGTCTTGACCAGTGGTTGCTCTCCTTCAAAAGCAGCACCAATTGTCCGGGTAAGATCCTGCGTATTAACAGGTTCGTCGAAGCGTACCACAAAGGTGCGGCCGCCGGCGAAATCCACGCCGAGGTTCAGTCCCCTGAAGGCCAGTGAACCGAGCGACAGGATGATCAGGACCCCTGATATGATGTAGAATGTTTTGCGGTTCTCAAGGAATTTAACCGTCGTATTAGCCAGGAAATTAATAGTCCACTTGTTGCCAAACTTCAGTTTCTTCTCTTTGTCCATCTGCCCTTCGAAAATCAGCCTGGTGATGAAGATGGCCGTAAACAGGGAGGTGAGGATACCAATGACGAGGGTAGTGGCAAACCCCCTGATGGGACCTGAACCGAAGATGTAAAGGATGATCCCGGTCAGGATGGTTGTTACGTTACCGTCGATGATGGCCGACATAGCGTTTTTGTATCCGTCTCGCACGGCGAGCTTGATTCCCTTGCTCGCCCGCAGCTCCTCGCGGATTCGCTCGAAGATGATCACGTTCGCGTCGACCGCCATACCGAGTGTCAGGACGATACCGGCTATACCCGGAAGGGTTAAGACGGCACCCAGTGAGGCCAGCACACCCATTATGAAGAAGATGTTGGCCACCAGGGCTACGTTGGCGACCCATCCGGCACGGTTATAGTAGAAGGCCATATAGGCCAGCACCAGCAGGAAGGCGATCGCGAAGGAGAGGAGCCCCGACTGTATGGCTTCCCGTCCGAGTGACGGCCCGACGATGGTTTCCTGCATTATTTTGGCCGGGGCATCCATCTTGCCCACGTTCAGGATATTGGCAAGGTCCTGGGCCTCTTCGATCGTCATCCCTCCACCAGAAATGGAGGAGCGTCCGCCGGAAATCTCGGTCTGGACGGTGGGATAAGACCGAACATAGCCGTCAAGAACAATGGCAATCGAGCGATTAAGATTCTCCTTGGTGAGTCGCTGCCAGGTTTTTGCCCCTTCGGCATTCATTGCCAGGCTCACTTCAGGCTGGTTGCTGGTTCCGCCAAAATCGCTCCTGGCATTGACGACCACTGAGCCATCAAGGGCAGCTTTACCTTCCCTGCTACGGACTTTGATCGCTAAAAGGGCATAGTTTTCGGAGCTGGAATCCAGTGGCTTGGCTGTCCAGTAGAAACGGAGGTCGGCCGGGAAGATCGCCCGGATCTGGGGCATTGCCAGGATCTGGTTTACCTTGGCCGTATCCCGGAAATGCGAGTAACCGACGATCGGTCCTGAGAAGTATTGCTCATTGTTGGCGTTGGGCCTCAGTAGGGCAAACAGCGGGTAGTTCTTGCGGAACTGCTCAAGGCTGGCTGTTTCGTCCATCGCCGTGCTGTCTTCCTGCAGCTCATCGAGCAGGCTTTTTGCTGCGGCCGTAGAGTCAGCCTGGGCCAGGCCGGTGCTGTCCTGCGCTTCAGGAGCAGCTGCCGTCGTATCAGTAACGGCGCCTGACTGGATCTCCTTCAAACGGAGGTTGGCGTCTTCCAGGAAAGCGAACACTTCGGGGTTCTCGTAGGTTTCCCAGAACTCCAGCTTTGCAGCTACCTGCAACAGTTTTCTAACACGGTCGTGATCCTTGATGCCCGGCAGCTCGATCAACACCCGGCCGGCGGTTCCCAGCTCCTGGAAATTGGGCTGAGCCACCCCGAACTGGTCAATACGGGCACGGAGGATCTTGACTGAGTTGCTGATGGCGATGGTGGTCTCCTCACGAAGGACACTGATCACATCCTCGTTGGTGGAGGTGTAGGTCACCCGGTCGCGCAACTGCATCGTATTGAAAATGGCGGCCAGCCTGGCGTTGGGATCCGCTGCCTGGAAGGCACGGCCAAAGAGCGTTACGAAATCATCCTGACTGGTGATCGACTGGTTTTCGGCATCCCTGAGGGCTTTTTGAAAGGTTGGGTCGGTCGAGTTGCCTGACAGGGAACGGATCAGATCAACGACGCTAACCTCAAGGGTTACGTTCATCCCCCCTTTCAGGTCGAGGCCCAGGTTAAACTCCCGCTCCTGGCATTCACGGTAGGTATACTTCTTGAGGCCCAGGAAATTATAAACAACCTCCCCGGAGAGGGAATCTTTGTAGTAAACCTCCTGCTTGGGATCACCTTGGGCAAATTCCTTGGCCTTCCTGTCAATCCGGGCCGTTACAAAGGTGAAGGACAATTGGTAGAGGCAAACAAGTGCCAGCAGAATCGCTACCAATTTGATCGCTCCTTTATTACGCATTTGATTCTGATTTAAATGATTGCTGAAATACCTTCTTTTTTGAACGCGCAAATATAAGACATTAATTTCAAAAAAAAGAGGCAATCCGGCTTGCCCGATTGCCTCTTTTGATTCCGGAGCAATTTACCGGACGAGTAATTCAAAATCCTGATCAAGCGGCTGATTCTTCTCCCAGTCCCACAAGGTGGTCTTCCGGACATTGTAAAAATAGTTCCAATAAGTCCGCAGTGCGCTCATATAATTGGCGATGGCCCGGTCTTTCTGCGACAGGGCGTCGTTCAGCTTGAGCACATCCACCTTGCCAATCATGAATTTCTGCTTGGTGATGTCGTAGCGCGTACGGCTTATCGTGTCGGTCTTGGCGGCTAGCAGCAACTGGTCGCCCTGCATGTTGAATTGCATAATATCAAGAAAGACCTGCTGTTCGAAATCGATCTTTTGCTGCTGGACATTGACCATGGCCACATCAAGGCTCGACCTGGCCATCTTGACCTGCCCCTTGCGCATTCCCCAGTCGAGGACCGGGATGGTCACACCCACGTTCAGCCGCTGGGATTGCTGGGGGTCCCTATAAACCTCGGCGAGATCGCTCGCCCGCTGCGTCAGGCCGTAACTGGCCATCAGGTTGGCATTGAAACGGCTGTTGGCCTGGGTTTGGGCCAGGTTTTGCTCCGCCTCCAGGATGGTCCGCTCCATACTCAGCATCTGGGGGTTGTTCTCCATCGCCTTCTGGAGGGCAAGATTCACATCAATGGATATTGAAGGCACGTCCAGCGAGGTTACCAGTTCCAGGTTGATGTTGTCCTTAAAGCCAAGAAAGGTCCTCAGGTTGGATTTCCTGACTTCCAGGTTGAGGCGGTCCTTGACGAGATTATCGGTGCTGGTCAGCAGGTTGAGTTCCATCTGCATCAGGTCGCCCTGATCGATCATCCCCAGTTCAAAGCGCCCCTTGGCAAGCTGATAGAGCGTGTCGTTGTTGGCCACGTTGAACTCGGAGGTTTTCACGTTCATCTGCTCCAGGGCCAGGTCAAAAAAGTAGGCAACGGCCCGCTGATTCACATCCTCCATTGAACTGAGGTACTGCTTCATTGCCTCCTCGTACTTGAGCGGCTCGATCTCCCGCTGCCAGCGGAACCTGTTGAATCCGAAGAGCGGTTGGCTGAGCCCGATACTTATGGGTGTCGACATCAGGGATGCGGGATCGTCATTGAGCAGGTCGAGGCGCCCGAGCTCAGAGGCGACAAAGATGCGGCCCCCGGTAATGGGAACGTTCTGGCTCATCTCCAGGCTCACCGAGGAGTTGAGGCGCTGTGTCTTACCGTACTTTTCGACCCATTCCCCATCCTCAAAAACAAAATTCCTCGTAATGGCCCGCTGTAAATCGACCAGGTCCGACTGGACGGCAACCGACGGCAGGTAATTGGCCTTATAGGATCGGTATTGCCAGTAGCTGCTCCTGAACCGATGCTTGGCCAGCAGGGCTTGCAGCGAATTATCGTGGGCTAGGCGGATGACGTCCTGAAGGGTCAGATAGGTGACTGCCGTCTGCTGGGCAGGAGCCACGCCGGGTATGGAAAGGAGAAAGGCCGATAATAGGATGATCAGTTTTCTCATTTGATAATCAGTTTAATTCTCAAATATTATTAAGCGCGAAGCGATTCCACCGGATCCTGCTCGGAAGCTCTCTTGGCCGGAAGGTACCCGAATATGATCCCGACCGCGGCCGATACCCCAAAGGCCACCAGGACGGAGAACGGAGTGACGATGGTTAGGATGTCGGAAAACTCCATTATCAGCCTGGACAGGATGATTCCGAGAATGACGCCGATCAGCCCCCCGACGATGCTGATGAGGGTGGATTCGGCCAGGAACTGGACAATGATGTCCTTCCGGGAGGCCCCAATGGCCTGTCTTGTCCCGATCTCCCTGATCCGCTCCATCACGGAGGCAAGCATTATGTTCATAATCCCGATCCCCCCGACAACCAGCGAGATGGAGGCTATGGCGCCCAAAACGATGTTGAAGATATCCTTGGTCCGCTGTTGCTGCTTGAGGAGCAGTTCCGGCACGGTAATCTTGAAGTCCGCCACGCCATTGTGCCTTCTCAGAAGCATTCTGGTAATGATTTCGGTAGTCGGCTCGAGTTCGTGGGTCTCATTCACCTGTACCACCACCTTGTCCAACTGATTATAATTCAATGTTTCGGTGGTGCCTTCCTCGGAGCCTGTGGTGATGGTCTGGGCTATCATCATCCCACGGCGCCCGCCACCACCGATAAACTGAACGTTGGAGGAGACCTCCCCGACTTTGGTGTTGACAACGGCCCGGTTGAGGTAACGGATCAGCATGGTCTTCGACGGGATGAACACCTGATCGTTGGTATTGGAGATCCCCAAGCCGGCAGATGAGGAGGAGACCAGCACGTCGCGTTTGTGTAAAACGCCGATCACCCTGAGCCAGTTATGCCCAACCTTGAGGAACTGCCCGATCGGATTCTCGGCAGGAAACAGCAGGGAGGCCACGCTCGAACCAATAACGCACACAGCCTGACCGCTCTCCTCGTGGATCCGGTTGAACAGGTCGCCCCGATCCAGTTGCAGGTTGAAAAGGCTGAAATAGGACGGGTTGACACCCATCAGGACGGTTGGGCGACGGATCTGGTTGTGCTGAACGAAAGAGTTGAGCTGAATTTCCGAGCTGACCTCCTTGACGGTAGGCAGAACACTCTGTATCGCTTTTACATCCAATAAGTTAAGCCCATTACTGAAACGCTTCGACTCCTTTTTCGAGTCGTCGGAGGAGCTGCCCCCGCTCGACAGATCCACGATGGGCTCAATGATGATATTGTTCACTCCAACCAGCTTGATCTGGTCAAGGATCTCTTTCTGCGCGCCGCTGCCAATGGCCAGCATACTGATGACGGCAGCCACCCCGAAAATGATTCCCAGGGCCGTGAGTACCGACTTCAGCTTGTTGGCCAGGATGGCCTCAATCGCTATGATGATGTCGTGCAGGTATTTCCTGAACATAATTGGCTCCCGGGATTATTATTGGTTCCTGAAAGTTGAGGGCTGCCCGCCCGCCGGCCGGCTTCCCGCGCCTGAAGGCCTGGTGCCTTGCATCATCTGCATCCCGCCACCGGGACGCATCATCCCCTGCTGCATCATTCCCGGAACTACGCCCTGCTCCGTCATCATACGCATCCGTTCCTCCTGCTCCCGCTGCATCCGCTCCATATCTTCACGCTTCCTCTTCTCCTCCTCCAGGCGCCGGGCTTTTACCTTTTCGTATATGTCCCATCCCCTGAACTCGCGATTGCCGGCGTCCTCCGGAATGGTCAGATAAACCTCCTGGTCCGGGTCAACACCCTCCAGCACGATGATGAAGTTCTCGTTCGCCTCTCCCAGGTCAACGATCTGCCTGAATTTCTCTCCGGCCGGGAAGACATAGGACAACGAATCTGCCGAATGAACTGATTCGAGCGGAATATAGATCACGTCATCGTAAGAATTGGTCTTGATCTGCGTTACGGTGGTCATAGCCGGCCTCAGGGTGGTATCCGTCTCATTCAGGAGAACCACCACTTCGAAGACCTTGGCATCCGAACTGGGCAACTGCTCACCCACGTTGGCCACCTCAGTCACCCGGCCCGTGTATTGCCTGCCCGGAAACGCATCCACCCCGATCAACACTTCCTGGCCCGCCTTGACCTTGCTGATGTCAATCTCGTTAACATAGGTTTTCGCGATCATTTTGGTCAGGTCGGGCAGGGTAGCCACAACAGGGTCCCAGAATGAGATCTGGGATCCAACTTTCCGCTTGGCACCCCCCCACTCTTTTTTATAAATCACCATACCCGCCTGTGGGGCGTAAACCGTAAATTGATCAAGCACGCTGATCAGCCCGTTCATTTGCTGGTATTGCCTTCTCAGGTTGATCTCCGCCTTGACCATCGAAGCCTCGGCCTGCTCCTTCTTGAGCGCGTAATTGTAAACGGCCTGCTCATAAGCCCTCTTTGCCTTGTCGAGGTTCATTTCGGCCGACCGGATGGTGGCGGGAGGCTCGTATTGCGACTGGTCGAGGATGATCTGCCGCTCCTCCACCGCATATTCAAGGTCCTTGATCTGGTTGCGGTAATCCCGCAGGCTCATCGTGGTGTCAAGCTGGGTCTGAAGCAGCGAGGCCTCGTCACGCTCAATCTGGTCCTCCATGTTCTGCAACTGATTGGTTGCCTCGGTCTTGTCCAGTGAGCAGACATAATCCCCCGCCTTGACGACCGTCCCCTCAGGAATCAGGTCAACGATCTTCACGTTGTGTACCCGGGCATCCCGCAGGCCTTCCGGCCCGCGAATGTCAACGGAGTTCAGGGCAGCCAGCTCACCCGTCGTACTGACAATCACGTCAAACTTGCCCAGAACGGCCTTCGCCGTGACCATTAGGGTCGTCTCTTTGCGGGTGGTGCTGTATATCAGGATGGCAGCCAGGATCACACCAAGGATCACAATAAAAATCCAACGCCTTTTCATATTTTCTTATTCTTGATAAGCTGTGGTTGATAATCGGTCACAAACTTAATCCAAGAGACCCGGCTGATGAAAAATTGAAAGGATTATTATGATATTTTAACAATTGTTAACAAAGGTGCGGATTTCACTCTCAATAAGCCCTGCAAGCCTTTCAGCACCCTCGGCGCTGGAGCTTTCGGAATAGATGCGGATAACCGGTTCGGTATTGGATTTTCGGAGGTGAAACCATTGATCGGGGAAGTCAATCTTCAGCCCGTCTGAGGTGTTCTGGGGATATTCCCGGAACTTTTCGGCCAGGTAATCGAGCAGGAGGGGCACCTTGACATGCCTGGGCAATTCCATCTTCCGTTTGGACATAAAGAAATCGGGGTATTTTTTTCGGAGTTCCGTCATTTTCAAGCCTGTCCGGGCCAGATGGCTTAAAAACAGTGCCACGCCGGCCAATGCATCCCGCCCGTAATGCAAGCTGGGAACGATCACGCCGCCATTTCCTTCGCCGCCGATCACCGCTTCCCTTATCTTCATTTCCGCCACCACGTTCACCTCCCCAACCGGGGCAGCAAACGCCTCGCAATTATGCCGGGCAGCCACCACGCTCAGGGCGCGGCTGGAGGAGAGGTTGGAGACCACCGGCCCCCGCTCCCTGCTCAGGATATAGTCGGCCACCGCCACCAGGGTGTACTCTTCGCCGAAGAAGGAACCATCTTCGCTGACAAACGCCAGCCGGTCCACATCAGGGTCAACGCTGATCCCGAGATGAGCCTTGCTACGGGGAACCTCCGCGGCCAGCTCGCCCAGGTGCTCGGGCAGTGGCTCCGGGTTGTGCGCAAACCGGCCGTCAGGCTCACCGTTGATCACCCGGATATCCGTCACTCCCAGCGACCTGAGCAGGGCGGGTATGGCAATCGACCCGACCGAATTGACCGGGTCAACCACCACCCGGTAAGCCTTTTGCCGGATGGCAGCCGCATCCACCAGTGGGTGAGCCAGGATCCGGCGGATATGCTCCTGGAGGAAATCCTCCTCAATGATCCTGCCCAGCGAATCGGCACCGGCAAAGTCAAAAACATCCTGGCCCGCCAGGAGTAACACCTCATTCCCCTCCCCGGCGGATATGAACTCACCGTCCCTGTTGAGCAACTTAAGGGCATTCCACCCGGCCGGGTTGTGGCTGGCCGTAACGATGATCCCCGCAATCGCCCCCTTGAGGGGAACAGCCACCTCCACCGTAGGCGTGGTGGCCAGTCCCGCCCGGTAAACGTCCAAGCCCATTGCACAAAGCGTGTGGCACACCAACGACTCAACCATCTCGCCCGAGATCCTTGCGTCACGCCCAACTACAACAGCCGGCCTTTTTCCGCTGGCCTGACTTCGGTGCAGGGCCCAGGTGGCAAATGCCGAGGTGAAGCGAATGATGTCGAAAGGGGTCAGGCCCTGGCCCGGGCGCCCGCCAATGGTGCCCCTTATTCCGGAAATCGAAGCAATCAGTGTCATAAGTTGTTGAAAGATTACGCAAGGTATTGAGTTTTCCTGATACCTTTGCAGGAGAAATCAGGATTAGAAATTAGTTAAACTCAATAGGTTGTAATGGTACGCGTTGTCAAGAGGAAAAACCCCGGACCAATATCGGACGGATCCGTTCGTCTGAACAGGTATATCGCCTCCTCCGGGATTTGCTCCAGGCGCGATGCCGACGAGCTGATCAGCCAGGGGCTGATCGAAGTGAACGGACGGAGGGTGACTGAACTCGGAACCCGCGTCAATCCAGGCGATGCGGTCAAGGTGAGAGGCAAACTGATCAGGAATGAGAAAAAGGTCTACGTCCTGCTCAATAAACCAAAGGATACCCTAACCACCACCGACGACCCGGAAGGGCGCCGCACCGTGATGGACCTGGTGCGGAATGCCACCAAACAGCGGATCTTCCCGGTGGGAAGGCTCGACAGGAATACCACCGGCGTCCTGCTGCTGACTAATGACGGTGAACTGGCATCACGCCTCACCCATCCCCGCTACCAGGTGAAGAAAGTCTACGAAGTCAAAACCGAATCAGCCGTCGGCGATGCGGCCGTCAAGCAACTCCTCGAAGGAATAAACCTGGAGGATGGGCTGGCAAAAGCGGATGCCGTGAATTTTCCCGATCCGGGATTCAGGAACTATCTGCATATAGAGATCCACTCCGGCAAGAACCGGATAATCAGAAGGATGTTCGAGACACTGGAGATCGGGATCGTCAAACTCGACCGCGTCAGCTTCGCAGGCCTCACCAAGAAAACTCTGGCCAGAGGACACTGGAGGCATCTGACCGACCGGGAGGTGGGGTGGCTGAAGATGGTTAAGGGCAAAGAATAAGGAAGAAAGACAAAAGAATAGTTGGAGTGGAATGAAAGCAGGATTTGTCAATATCATCGGTAATCCGAACGTGGGAAAGTCAACCCTGATGAATGCCCTGGTGGGTGAGCGCATCTCGGTCATCACTTCCAAATCACAAACCACCCGGCACCGGATCCTGGGGATTGTCAACGGCGACGATTTCCAGATCGTCTATTCCGATACCCCCGGCATCATAAAGCCGGCCTACAAATTGCAGGAATCAATGCTCAGGGCGTCCAGGTCGGCCCTCACCGATGCAGATATCCTCCTCTACGTGACGGACGTGATGGAAACGCCCGATAAAAACCAGGACATACTGGCGGCCGTCGGCAAAACGAACATACCAGTCCTGGTCGTCATCAACAAAATAGACCTTTCGAATCAACAGGCATTGGAGGAACTGGTCATTAAGTGGAACCAACTGCTGCCGAAAGCCGAAATTTACCCCTCATCCGCCCTTTTCCGGTTCAACCTCGACAACCTCCTGAACCGGATCCTCGAACTGCTGCCGGAGTCACCACCCTACTTCGACCCCGACCAGCTCACCGATCGCCCGGAACGATTCTTTGTGACCGAGATGATCAGGGCAGCCATATTGGAAAATTACGACCGGGAAATCCCCTACTCAGTCGAACCTGTAGTCGATGAGTTCAAGGAGGAGGAAAACCTGCTGAAGGTCCGGGTGATCATATATGTCGAGCGGGATTCCCAGAAGGGTATCCTGATCGGCCATAACGGATCAGCCCTTAAACGGGTCGGGACACAGGCCCGGAAAGAGATGGAAACCTTCTTCGAAAAAAAGGTTTTCCTGGAAATGCACGTGAAAGTCGCCCGCGACTGGCGGAACAAGCCCGAGAGCCTGAAAAGCTTCGGGTACGAAATTTGATAAGCAAGAAAAAATAGGTATGGGAAATATTGTTGCGATAGTCGGACGACCCAATGTCGGTAAATCCACCCTTTTCAACCGCCTGACCCAATCGCGCCAGGCCATCGTGCACGAATCCAGCGGGGTGACCCGGGATCGTCATTACGGTAAAGTGTTCTGGAACGGTCACGAATTTTCGGTCATCGATACCGGCGGATACATTCAGAATTCGGACGACCTGTTCGAAGAGGAAATCCGGAAGCAGGTGGTGCTGGCCATCGAGGAGGCGGATACCATCGTGTTCGTCACTGATGTGGAGTCGGGGATCACCGACCTGGACCTGACCGTGGCGGCAATGCTCCGAAAAATCAAGAAACCGGTGATCGCGGCAGTCAACAAGGTGGACAATAACGCCAGACACCTGGATGCCACCGAGTTTTACGGCCTGGGGCTGGGTGAGATCTTTCCCGTATCGGCCGTCAGCGGCAGTGGCACTGGCGACCTGCTCGACGCCGTCGTCAATTCCTTTCCCGCCGCTATTCCTTTGGAAGATCCTGATATTCCGCGTTTTACAATCATTGGACGACCAAACGTGGGCAAGTCATCCCTGGTCAATGCCCTGCTTGGGGAGGAGAAGCATATCGTAACCCCGATCGCCGGCACTACCCGCGATGCCATCAACACCCGGTACCAGAAATTCGGCCTCGATTTCTTCCTGGTCGACACCGCCGGGGTCAGAAAAAAGGGGAAAGTGACGGAAGATATCGAGTTCTATTCCGTCATGCGGGCCGTCAGGGCGATTGAGGCGAGCGATGTGTGCCTCCTGATGATCGATGCCACGGAGGGGGTCAAGGTACAGGACATCAACCTCTTCGGCATCATTCAACGAAACCGGAAAGGGATTGTAATCCTGGTAAATAAGTGGGACCTGGTGGAGAAGGACAACGCCTCCACCCGGCAGCTCACAAAAGAGATCCAGGAGCGGATCGCCCCATACACCGACGTGCCCATCCTCTTTATCTCAGCCCTCACCAAACAGCGGCTACTGAAAGGCCTTGAAACCGCGGTGGAGGTTTATCAAAACCGAAGCCAGCGGATTCCCACCTCCAGGCTGAACGAGGTCATCCAAGAGGCCATCCAGGAGTTCCCGCCGCCGGCGCTCAAAGGAAAGTTCATCAAGATAAAGTACGCCACCCAGTTGCCGAACCCAACTCCGGCCTTCGCCCTCTTTTGTAACCTGCCGCAGTACGTCAAGGAACCCTACAAGCGCTATATCGAAAATAAAATCAGGGAAAAATTCAACTTCACCGGAGTGCCCATCCAGGTTTATTTTCGCGAAAAATAGCTGATAATGAAACCGATTCTTGCCGTTCTGATCGCTTTTTCACTCTTTTACCTGGCCACCTCCGGTTGCCGCAGGATCGTGGTCTACCCCGATGAACCGTCCGTGACGTTCACCGCCCTCGTCTCAGTCGACTCGTCCGATGTGCTGCAAAACCCCGTCAAGCGGGTGACCCTGACGTTCCACCTGATCGACGGCAACGGAGACATGGGGCTGAAAGCCAGTGACACGACCGGAGCCTATCACAAGGACAGCCTCTACCATTACAATCTGTTTATCAGGGAGTATAAGCTTGAAGATGGGTCATTCGTCGAAGTTTCGGAGCCTGACGGGCTGAAGCGGTTCCGCATTCCGGATATCACCCCGGCCGGCCAAAACAAGACCCTGATGGCCGACCTTTCGATCACCATAGAATATCCTTACAGCGACCAATCCCCCCTTCCCTTCTCAACCTTCCGCTACGTTTTTCACGTGGTCGACCGGGGATTGAACCTCAGCAACCGGGATACCACTTCCATCATTTCCTGGTAATTTTCCGCCAATTTCCTGAAGTTTCCCTACTCCTCCGCGTATAAAGGAAGAGTGATCCTGAAGGTGGTTCCGTGGCCGGGAGTGGTCTCAAACGAGATCTCACCGCCGCTTCCCTCGATGATCCGCTTCGAAATAGCCAGTCCAAGGCCCATTCCACTGCTCTTGGTGGTGAAATTCGGTTCAAACATCCTGTCCCGCAACTCCTCCGGTATACCTGAACCATTGTCGCTGACCCGGATGACGGCCTGATTGCCCTGGATGCCGAGCGAAACCGTAATCCTGGGATCGACCCCGTCGGGAACCGCCTGGATCGCATTCCTGATCAGATTGTTAAACACCTGCAAGATCTGCTCCTTGTCGGCCAGCACCCATACTTCAGAAGGCGTGCCGGGATCGGGCTCGAAACGGATGTGGCACGACTCCTCGTAGAGGGCCGTGATGGAGGGGAACTTGGCTACCAGGTCGATCTGCTCGAAATTGGTGCCGGGCATCTTGGCAAAGCGGGAAAACTCGGAAGCAATAGCCGACAGGTTGTCGATCTGGTCAATGAGGGTACGGGTCACCTTGTCGATGTGCTCACCCAGGTTGGGTGCCTCATCTTTCCAGGCTCTCCGCAGATGCTGCACGCTGAGCTTCATCGGGGTAAGCGGATTCTTTATCTCGTGGGCTATCTGTCTGGCCATCTCACGCCAGGCCAGCTCACGCTCCGACCGCGCCAGCTTGTCGGCACTCTCCTGCAACTCGGAAACCATTCGGTTATATTCCTTCACCAACTGCCCGATCTCATCCGACCTCCGGTACTCGATCTGCAAGTTGCGCCGGCCAAACCGCAATCCGGCCAGCTTCTCCTGGATCAACCTCAGCGGACGGGTCACCTGGTTGGCGATCAGAACCGCCAGAAAAACCCCGAACAGGATTACGATGAGATAGGCGTTCAACATCGCCACCACAATCGTTGAAACCTCATTCCGGATTTGACTCTGCTTACTGAAGTAAGGCAGGTTTAAATAAGCGATCAGCCGGTCATCCTGGTTGAAAACCGGAATGTAAGAGGAGAGGAACCCCAACCCTTCAATGGATTCCCGATGAACGAAGGAGGGCCTTCCCAGGTTATGCATTACATTGAATGCCAACGGATTCATCCACCTCCCGATGAGGCTGAACTCATATACCTCCGGCCTTGAGGAGGCCAAAAGCTTGCCCTCGGGCCCGTAAAGATTGATGTCGGTGTTGAATACATAGGAAAACTTGATCAGCAACTCGTCGAGACTACGGTAGGTGTGATCGCTCCAGTTACGACTGAGTGAATCGTGCATACTCAGCTTGTAGTGTATATCGGTCAGCAATGCCCCGGTCTTCTCCTCAATCAGTCGCCGGTTGCTCTCATTATACTGTCCGATGACATAGAGGGTCATGCCCCCGCCGATAACCAGGAAGGAGACCACCAGCACCAGGATCATCGATAGCTGAATCCGCTGTTTCAGAAC
>JAWOHI010000056.1:0-7433 GCA_046485255.1 Bacteroidales bacterium | reverse complement strand
CAAACGTGAACCCCGCACCGGGCATCCGGTGTTCGACCGCCGGAGGATGATCAACAGCCGGCGCAGCTGGGGTGTAGTCATCGTGCTTTTTGGCCTGCTGCTGCTTGCCAACGTGTTCAACCTGCTGCCTTCCAATGTCTGGAATGTGGTCTTTTCCTGGGAGATGCTGCTGATCGTGGTCGGCGTCCTGTCGCTGGTGAACAACCGGAGCGCGGTACCCGGACTGATCCTGATCGCCCTTGGGCTCTACTTTATGGGGCTTCACCACTGGGAACTGCCCTATTACCTGAGGCGTGCCTTCTGGCCAGCTCTCCTGCTAATCTTCGGTATCTACCTGATCATCAGTCCGCCAAGGTATTTCCGTCACTGGCACAAGCACGAGAAAAACCTGGGTGAGGACGGACGGGATTTTATCGATGAGGTGAGCGTCTTTTCGGGCGGCGACCGGATCATCACCTCCCAGAATTTTAAAGGTGGCCGCATCGTGAGCATCTTCGGAGGCTCCAAGATTAATCTGATGAACGCCCGGCTGGCCGAAGGGCAGCAGATACTCGACACCCTGAGCGTCTTCGGCGGATCCAACGTGATCGTTCCGGCCGGCTGGACCGTCAAGGTTGAGGTTACCTCGATATTCGGCGGCTTCTCCGACAAGCGGGACCGGCTGCCCAACCTGGTGTACGACCAAAACACGATGTTGGTGATCAAAGGATTGGCTATCTTTGGAGGCGGTGAGGTCAAATCCTACGGTCTCTGATAAATGAAGAACCCATTCCTGATCAACCTGACCAATACCTTGGCCTATACAGCCGCGTGGATCCTCATTGCCGGGGTCCACGCGGCCATTTTATGGAGGGTGACCGGGATGGAACCGATTCCGGCGATCATCGACAGCCTGGTTTATAACCTGCTTTTTGCCGGGATCGGTTTGGCTCTCTGGTACTCGATCCGCTATTACAACCAGGAGCGCGATTCGGTGACCAGCCGACTGCTCAACCACACGCTGGTGGCACTCGTGGTGCTGGGGGTCTGGCTCGGGGTGGGGCACCTGGTGCTGAAGAACCTCCTCGCCTCCACCGATGGATATGTTGATTTTCTGACGGCTTCCATTCCCTGGAGGGCTATTACCGGGATCTTCCTGTACAGCTTCGTGGTGATGGTTTACTACCTCTATATCAACTCCGAAGACCGTCAGGCGAGGATCCGGAAGGAGTCGGCCCTTCAGCTCCAGGTGCGCGAGGCGGAGATCGAAAGCCTGAAATCCCAGATCAACCCGCACTTCCTGTTCAACAGCCTTAACTCGGTCTCCTCCCTGATCTCCCGACAGCCCGATCAGGCCCGCGAGATGATCGTCCGACTGTCGGCGTTCCTGCGCTACTCGCTGGAAACCAGGAGTTCAGGAATCACCACGCTCGAAAAAGAGTTGGAAAACATCCGTTATTACCTTGAAATTGAGAAGGTTCGATTCGGTGAACGACTGCTCTTTGAGATTCGGGTGCCGGAGCAGTGCCTGAAGATGACCCTGCCCCATATGATCCTGCAGCCCCTGGTGGAGAACGCCATCAAGCACGGGGTCTATGAGAGTACCGATCCCGTGCGCGTAGGCCTGGCCGCCCAGCTGGACGATACGGGCCGGCTGGTGCTGGAGCTGACCAACGATTACGACCCCGACGCACCTCCCCGGAAGGGGAAGGGGATCGGGCTGATCAACACCCGGAACCGTTTGCTCCTGGAGTACGACTGCCCGGATTGCCTGGAGATCGATAAAAAGGAAGCCTCGTTCACCATCAGGCTGAACATCCCGCAAACCGCAAAAAATGAAAGAGCCGTATAAGATTCTGATCATCGACGATGAGGAGCCAGCGCGGGCGCTGATCCGCGCTTTCCTGGCGCCGTTCAGCGATGAGGTGTCCGTCGTGGGCGAGTGCGCCAACGGGTTCGAAGGGCTGAAAGCCATCCAGGCGCTACAGCCCGACCTGCTCTTCCTGGATGTCCAGATGCCGAAAATCTCCGGATTCGAGCTGCTGGAGCTGCTCGACGAACTGCCACAAGTGATCTTTTCGACCGCCTTCGACGAATACGCCATCAAGGCTTTTGAACATAATGCGGTCGACTACCTGCTCAAGCCCTACTCGGCAGAACGATTCCAACAGGCTGTCAATAAGGCGCTTGAACGGCTAAGGATTAGGCAGCACCCCGATCCCGGCATTGGGCGGTTGGCAGGCGGCTCGCTGCCTGCCGGCCACTACCTCGACCGCCTCGTGGTGAAGACCGGCCAGAAAGTTCGGGTGATCGGCATCGACGAAGTGGAATATTTCGAGTCGGAAGATGATTACGTGCTGATCTGCACCGCCAACGGGCGATTCATTAAACAGATGACCCTGGCTTACCTCGAGGAGCACCTCAACCCGGCCGATTTCCTGCGAATCCACCGCTCCTGCATCGTCCGCCTCAACAAGATCACCCAGCTCGAACCCTACGACAAGGACACCAAAATACTGGTGATGCAGTCGGGCAAAAAAATTCACGCCAGCAAATCGGGGATGAAACGCTTAAAGGAAGCCCTCGGCTTTTAATAGCCCCTGGCTTTAGCCAAGGGCTACTGGGCACCCTAATACACTAATTTATAGCCTATTCCCCTTACATTCATGATCTCGATGCCGGGGTCGCCCTGGAGGTGCTTGCGGAGCTTCGTGATGAAGACATCCATGCTGCGGGCATTGAAGAAATTATCGTCGCCCCACACCTTCTTCAGGACAAGGGCCCGTTCGACCACCTGGTTCCTGTTGATACAGAGGAGCTTGAGTATCTCGGACTCGCGGTGGGTCAATTTGGTCACCTGCCCACGCAGTTGGAGTGTCTGTTTTTTTTGGTCGAACTGGAAGTTCCCGATCTGGAAAAGATCGGTGTCGTCCTCAAGCTTCAGCGTGACCGAAGGGTCGGTGAGGCGGGCCCTGATCCGGACGATCAGCTCTTCGATGCTGAAGGGCTTCTTGAGGTAATCATTGCCGCCGATCTCGAAACCCTTGACCACGTCGGCTGTCTGAGACCGGGCGGTCAGGAAGATGATCGGGGTGATGGAGTCGGTTCGGCGGATCTCCTGGGCCAGGGTAAAACCGTCCTTTTCCGGCATCATAATGTCGAGCAGGCAGATATCGGGTTTGAACTCGCCAAACGCCTGGAGACCCGTTTTGCCATCCTGGCAATAACGTACCTCGAAGTCGCGCGTCTCGAGGCTCTCCTTGACAATCAGTCCGAGCGACTGTTCATCTTCCACAAAAAGCACCTTGGTCTTCTTCATAATCCCAATCTGACTGTTTTATTGAATTTCCGGCAAGGCGACGGTGAACTCCGAGCCGACTCCCGGCTGGCTCCTGACGCCAACCGTTCCGCCGTGGGCCTCCACGATCTGCTTGACATAGCTCAAACCGAGGCCGAACCCCTTCACCGAGTGCAGGTCGCCCGTAGGAACCCGGTAAAATTTTTCAAAAATATGGTTCTGCTGCTCCCTGGAGATCCCCAATCCGTAGTCCTTAACGCGGAAAATGACAAATTCATTGTTCCGTTCGCAACTTACTTCGATGCGCACCTCCCCGGGAGAGTATTTGATGGCGTTGTCGAACAGGTTGCTGACCACGTTCTGGATATGAAACCTGTCGGCGTGGATGTAGGCCGGGCCCGGTATATCGAAGCTGAAACTGATCCGGTGGTGGTTCTGGACCAGGAACTGGTTGGCCGTCTCCTCCAACAGGCTGCTGAGGTTGAAGGTTTCCTTGTTCAATTCGAGCTTCTCTTTCTCGAACGTGCTGAGATAGAGTACATTCTCAACCATACCCGACAGGCGTGCCAGCTCACGCCTCGACAGTTCGATGTACCTGAGGCTCTTCTCCCGGTCATCAATGGCGTTGAAGCTGACCATTGCCTCCATTGCCGCCGAAACGGTAGAGATCGGGGTCTTGAGCTCGTGGGTCATATTGTTGATGAAATCGTTCTTGATCTCGGAGAGCTTTTTCTGCCTCACCAGGGTGGCCAGCATATAGACCGAGCTCCCGGCAATCACGAGCACCAGGAGGATGGATGCCAGCAGGGTGGCCCACATTCCGCTCAGGATGTAGGAGCGGGTTTCGGGAAACCAGGCCAGGACCTGCTCCCCATCGGGGTTGACCCCCGGCAGGCTCTGGGCCGCCTGTGCCCGGAGAAAATCATCCGGAGTGCCCCCGGTTAATGAGTAAACTCCCTGCTCATTGGAATACGCCAGGAAGAATGGGGTTTGAATCTGCTCTTCACCAAGCAGTTGGCTGTATTTCTTTTCCAGATCGCCCAAATCGGGATGCAGGTTGGCCAGGTTAACCACCACACTGCTGAGGATCTTGTTCACGTCTTCCTTGTCGATGTACACGTAGCTCTCCGGCTGGTCGCCCGCCCTGTCTCCTGTGCGGATGGCATATTTGCCTGAGGATGAAGTAGTTGGTGATGATGGGATCGACAAAGAGGGGAGGGTGGGGAGGGAATCGGCCAGGATACGCTCCGTTTCGATCGTGATGGGGGCACCGGCCGAATCGCGCAGCCTGAGGATCTGGTCGAGGGTGGCTGTCTCCAGGTCCTGGCTCAGGGCTTTCTCCAGCAGGGAGCCCACCTCGGCCCGGAAGGTGCGGATGTGCAGGTCATACGAATTGGAGATCCACCAGGCCTGGAAGAGGATGATTCCTGCAAGGCCGATGGACATAACCAGTATGATATACCGCAAATTCCGCTTCACGGGGTTAAAATTAGGTATATTTGCCAAAACGGTGTTTTATAATGTTCGTCATACTTTCCCATTCTACCAATTAAAAGCAGAAACGCGATGAAGGACTTGTTGCTTAAATCTCTGACCAGAGCCGGATTGGCCGGCCTTTTTATGATGTTGACCTGCTGGTTTGCCCCGTTGGCAGCCCAGCAGCCCGCTTTCCCCTGGGTGACCCTGCAAGCCGAAGGGGAGACCTCCTATGTGGAGGTGATGAAGGCCTATGACCGCTGGATTGCCGACCCGGCCAACCTTGAAACCAAAGGCTGGAAGGCCTTCGGGCGATGGATTGAGTTCAACCGCAGCCGCCTCAACCCCGACGGTTCGCTGCCGGCACCGGAGCTCTTCCTGAACGAATTGCCCCGCATAATGGCCGCCAAGGCATCAGCAGAGCGTATGAAGAGCGGCCAGGGCTGGTCGCCCGTGGGCCCCGACCAGCGTCCGCCGGCTGCAGGATCGAGTCCGATCCACGGTATGGGCCGGATCAACTGCATCGAGTTCCATCCCACCAATCCCAATATCTACTGGGTTGGGGTGGCCCAGGGTGGGGTCTGGAAAACGGTTGACGGAGGTGAAACCTATACCCCCCTTACGGATGATCTGCCGATATTGAGAATCAGTGATATAGCCGTCAACCACAGGAATCCCGACCAGATGGCCATCTCCGTCGGCGACTATGCCTACATGGGCGTAGCGCTCAACACCGATGGGCGGAAGCGGAACACCCATTACGGCATCGGGGTTTATCTTACCCAGGATGGCGGTCTCACCTGGACCCCAAGTGGCCTCACCTACGACCAGACCGGACTGGATGCCACCCTGATCCGTGGCGTCAGGTTCCATCCCGAACAGGATGGGGTGATGGTGGCCGCCGGCTTCTCCGGGATTTGGAAAACAACTGATAATGGATTGACCTGGAGCCAGATACGCTCCGACCTGATCTGGGATTACGAGCAGAGCCCCACCGACGGGACTGTCCTGTACGCCTCGCAGGGGTTTGTCGACCGCCTGGGCGTGGGCAGCGTCGGACTGCTCAAGTCGATCGATTTCGGCGACACCTGGGCAGCCCTGCCCACGGGGATGCCGGATGACGGGAGCATCACCCGGGTGGAGATCGGGCTTACACCCGAAACACCAGATTACGTGTATCTTATTGCAGTTAATCCGGCCGGCGGTTTCTACGGCTTATACCGTACCACCGATGGCGGCACCAGCTGGACTGCCCGCAACACGCTGGCAGCCAACGGGGTCAACCTGATGGACTGGTACCAGGGCAACGGAAATTCAGGACAGGGGTATTATGACCTGGCCATCCAGGTGGATCCCAAGGACAAGGAGAAAGTTTACGTCGGAGGGGTCAATATGTGGGGCTCCGAGGATGGAGGCCTTACCTGGAGCCCGCTCACCTACTGGGTGATGACCAACGGATTCACTCTTCACGCCGATCATCACCAGTTCAAGTACAACCCGGCCGACCAGAAATTCTATGCCTGCCACGATGGCGGGGTGGCCCGGACCGATCAGCTGGTTCTCGGCAACTGGAGCACCTATAACCAGGGCAACCCCTGGCCCACCAGGTGGGAGGAGCGCTCCAACGGAATGATCATCACCTCGTTCTACCGGATCGGGCTTTGCGAGATGTTCCCCGGATACGTGGTGGGCGGCGCGCAGGACAATGCGACCTTTTACAATAAAAACGGCAACTGGGTCAATATCCTGGGCGGCGATGGGATGGATTGCATGATCAACCCCGACAACCCGGATATCGTTTATGCTTCATCGCAATATGGCAGCCTTGCCCGCTCGAGCGACGGCGGCTCCACCTTCCGGGGCATACGGCCTACCTCCAATGAGGATGGCGAATGGACCACCCCCATCGTCCAGGATATGAACAATCCGAGCATCATCTTCTCAGGGTTTGGAAATGTCTGGCGATCAACGAATATGGGAAACTCCTGGACCAAGATCTCCAATTTTCCCAACCTGTCCGCCTCAGGCAAGCCGGCCAAGATGGCAGCCATCACCCTCTATCCGGGCAACAGCAACTGCATCTATGCCGCCCAACGGATGCACCACGAATACAATTATCCGCACTCGAACCTCTGGGTGACTCTCGACGGGGGCACCCGCTGGTCGAACATCACCGAAGGGTTGCCCGACTCGCTCTATTTCACGTCGATAGCCGTGGATGGCAGCGATTCGCTCCGGGTATGGGTCACCTGCGGTGGCTTTGCCGACGGCCTGAAGGTCTTTATGAGCAATGACGCCGGGGCGAACTGGCAAAATATGTCACTGGACCTTCCCAACATACCGGTTAACAGCGTCGTGCATCAGGAAGGCTATGGCAATGACGTGGTCTACATCGGGACCGATGCCGGGGTTTACTATTATACCGAGGAGAAAGGCGGCTGGACCCTTTACAGCACCAACCTGCCCAACGTGATCGTGAGCGAGCTGGAGATCCATTATCCGACCAAGAAACTCTATGCCGGCACTTTCGGGCGCGGGATCTGGATGACTGACCTGCTGAAGGGGGCTTCGGGCGTTTCCGACACCCCATTCGTGAACAGCAGGCTGAGTGTCTTCCCGAACCCGTCGCAGGGAGTGATGACCAACGACCTGGAGGGGATCACCGCTCCGGAGGCGAGCA
>JAWOHI010000362.1:0-3117 GCA_046485255.1 Bacteroidales bacterium | reverse complement strand
GCGCCTTGATGGACACCGACCGCTATTTCATCGTTTGCGCCAATATCCTCGGATCCTGTTATGGAACCACCGGCCCGCTCGCCATCCAGCCGGAAACCGGCAAGCCCTGGCTTGGTGAATTTCCGCTGGTGACTGTCCGGGATCTGGTCAAAGCGCACCAGGTCCTGCGGGAGCATCTGAAAATCAAGCATATTCATGCAATAATGGGAGGTTCACTAGGCGGCCAGCAAGCCATAGAGTGGTGCATCACCGAGCCCGGCCTGTTTTCCTGGTTGATCCCGGTGGCGACCAACGCCAGGGCCTCGGCCTGGGGAATCGCCTTCAACGAATCGCAACGGATGGCTATCCAGGCGGATCCGTCCTATGGCAATGGTCCGGATGGCGGCTTGAACGGAATGGGGGCAGCACGCTCGGTAGCTCTATTAAGTTACCGAAATCCAATTACTTACCAGAGTACCCAGACTGATCCCGATGAAGATAAGCTGGAGAATTTCCGGGCTGGTTCCTACCAGCGCCATCAGGGGGAGAAACTGATCCGCAGGTTTAACGCATACTCCTACGTGACTCTTTCCAAATGCCTCGACTCCCACTCCGTGGGGCGTGGCCGCGGCGGCGCGGAGCGTGCGCTGGCCCGGATCCAGGCCCGCACCCTGGCGGTCGGGATCAGCACCGACCTGCTTTTTCCACCCGGGGAGCAGCAATTCATTGCCGGAAACATTAGCCGGGGTCGCTATTATGAAATCCACTCAACTTTCGGGCACGATGGCTTCCTGATTGAGACGGAAGCCCTGACTCAAATCATTAAGCCATTTATTAATAGTCAATTATGATGAAAAACGATAAAAACACCAGGCTGATCATCGGCCTGTTCGGGTTCGGCGTGGTCGGCCAGGGGCTTTATAAGGTGCTTCAGGAGGTCCAAACCGCCAATGCCACCATCAAATCCATCTGCGTCAAGCAGAAGGAAAAACCGAGAAGCCTGCCTGCCGAACTCTTCACCTTTGAGCCGGAGGATCTGCTCAACGATGTGGAGATCAACCTGATCGTTGAACTCATTGACGATGCCGACGCGGCCTACCACATCGTCAAGTCGGCCCTTCTTAACGGGAAATCGGTGGTGTCGGGCAACAAGAAGATGCTGGCGCATCATCTGGATGAGCTCATCGGGATTCAGAAGGAGCGGAACGTGGCCCTGCTGTACGACGCTTCCGCCTGCGGGAGCATCCCTGTGATCCGGAATTTGGAGGAGTACTATGACAACGACCTGCTACAATCCATCACCGGAATCCTGAACGGATCGTCCAACTTCATCCTCTCCCGCATTTTCCTTGACAACTGGAGCTATCCGGAAGCCCTGAAACACGCTCAGGAACTGGGTTTTGCCGAAAGCAACCCGGCCTTTGACGTGGATGGGTTCGATTCGATGTACAAGCTGGTCATCCTGGCTTTGCACGGCTTCGGAACCCTGGTCGACCCCGCGGAGGTCTTCCATTATGGCATCAGCAACGTGTCGGGCCACGATATCCGCTATGCCCGGGAGAAAGGCAGGAAAATCAAGCTGGTGGCACAGGTGACCAAAATCAACGGCCGGCGATTCAGCCTTTTTGTCCTGCCGAAACTGGTTTCTTCCGATGAGTATATCTATAGCGTTGAGGATGAATATAATGGCGTAATCATCGAGGGGCAGTTCTACGACAGGCAGTTTATGTTCGGCAAGGGTGCAGGCGCCTTTCCAACCGGTTCGGCCGTGCTCTCCGACATTACGGCCCGTAAGCACCAGTACCGCTACGAGTATAAGAAGCTGAACTTCTTTGAGCCTCCGGTCCTGACCCGCGACATCAGCCTGGAGGTTTATTTGAGATACCACGACCTGCTCGATTTGAGTCATTTTGATTTTGAGAGCATTTCGGAAAAATATGCCGGTCCGGAGTACCACTATGTGGTCGGAAAGCTTAAATTGGAAACCCTGTTCAAACTGAAGAACCTGATCCGGAAGCTGAACGTGTTCATCGCCTGGACCGGCAAACTGGAGCTGAATGACTAAGCATCCCTCTTACGATAAACTTGCCAAGGCCCTCTCCTTGGGCACCCTTCTGCTTGATGGTGCGACCGGAACGATGATCCAGCGGCTCGGTCTGAGTGAGGGGGATTACCAGATCGCAGGCAGGAGTGCCGGAGGGGGATCCCTGGCCGGCAATCACGACCTGCTCAACCTGACCCGCCCTGAACTGATTTGCGACATCCACCGCCAATATATTGAAGCCGGGGCGGGGATCATCGAAACCAATACGTTCAATTCCAATGCCATATCCCAGTCGGATTACGGCACGGCGGACCTGGTTTACCGGATCAACCTGGAGGCAGCCCGGATTGCACGCCAGGCAGCCGGTCCCGAAGTTTTCGTGGCCGGCTCGATGGGGCCAACCAACCGGACCGCTTCCCTGTCGCCCCGGGTCGAGGATCCGGGATTCCGGAACATCACCTTCGATCAGCTCGCGGAGGCTTACCGGGAGCAGGCGGCCGGACTGCTTGACGGCGGGGTTGACGTGTTGCTGATCGAAACGATCTTTGACACCCTCAACGCCAAGGCGGCCATCTACGGGATCAGGGAAGAGTTCGATAAACGGGGGATGGAGTGGCCCCTGATCCTCTCGGTCACCATCACCGATGCCAGTGGTCGGACCCTTTCGGGACAGACCCTGGAAGCTTTTTTTTATTCCATCCTTTACGCCCAACCGCTGGTTGTCGGACTCAATTGCGCTTTGGGAGCCAGGGAGCTGCTTCCTTATCTCAGGGAGCTGAGGCGGCTGGCTGATCTCGAAAACCAACGTTTAAGCCGCCGGGGGAACAGGATTTTCACCTCCGCTCACCCCAATGCCGGCCTGCCCGACGAATTGGGCGGCTATTCCCAGTCGGCCGCAGAGATGGCCGGATGGATCCGCATTTTCCTGGAGGAGGGGCTCGTCAGCCTGGTCGGCGGTTGCTGCGGCACGACACCCGAGCACATCCAGGCGATATCAAGGCTGATCCAATCGATACCCCAACCAATTGAAAACAAGCCTATTGTTGAGATTGGGGGAGCGCCGGTTCTTCCGCTGGTCCTGTCACGCCTTGAAC
>JAWOHI010000345.1:0-6992 GCA_046485255.1 Bacteroidales bacterium | reverse complement strand
GTTCCAGCTGACCTACAAACCAATCAATGCCTTGTCGCTGAGCTTGGCGCCCAATTATATGAATAGCAGCTCCAATATGCAGTATATCAGCAAAACAGCCTATCAGGATGACCCGCGTTACGTGTTTGGTTCCATTGACCAGAACGTGCTCGGGGTATCCTTCCGGGTCAATCTCACACTCAGTCCGAACTTCACGATCCAATACTGGGGACAGCCGTTCCTGGCATCAGGCCTCTATACCGATCTCAAGTACGTCACTGATGGGATGGCAGACCGGTACGCCGACCGCTTCTTGGTTTACACGCCCGATCAGATTGATTGCCATAAGGTGGACGGGTATTGCGAGGTGGATGAGAATCGCGATGGCGAGTTCGATTATACGATCGGTTATCCCGACTTCAACTTCAAGGAGTTCAAATCCAACCTGGTGCTTCGTTGGGAATACCGGCCGGGTTCCGTCCTCTTCCTGGTCTGGTCGCAGGATCGCAGCGGGGCCGACCCGTATGGCGATTTTGCCTTCAAGCGCGACCTGACCAGCCTGTACGACATCACCCCAAGGAACATCTTCCTGGTGAAGCTCTCTTACCGGATTGGCCGGTAAGCGGGTATACGAATATGGAGGCCTCCGCCATCGAAGGTAATCAGCGGCGTGATCTCTGCCCCTGTGTGCCGGAGTGGCCGGTGCAGGGCGGGGATTATCAGTCCGGCCAGGCTGCCGGCCAGCGCACCGGCGATCACGTCGGTGGGGTAATGCATTCCAGACCTGACCGACAAGGAGGCTGAAAATCCGGCAATTCCCAGGGTGGTGGCCCAGATCCAGGGTTTCAGGGGTGAGTCGGGATAAAGGTCGGAGAACACTTGCGAGATGAACGTCGCGTTGTAGAACAGGATGGAGGCGTTGCCCGAAAAGAAGGACTCATTGTTGCCGCCCCGGTAACGTTCCCAAAGTTCCAGATCCGTATTAAAGGCATAGGGCCGCTGCCGGTGGAACACCGATTTGGCGACGGCCGTAGCTCCGGTAGTGAGGTAGAGCCCTTCGAAGTACATCATTGACAGGGTTTTCAAGGCTTCCCAATCCTGATCTTCCTGCCTCCGGCTGATCCCATACCAGCCGATCCCGCCTAGGGCCAGGAGGACACCGCCCGGCTCAAAAACCTCACGTATCCGGTTGAGCCGTGGATCCCACCAGCGCGTCGCCATCCGGTCGAGCCAATTGACATCGGCGGCACTGAGGCGGGCCAGCTCACCCATCGGCATCGCGGTCTTCTCGTTCTGGCCAACCGCCCCGTTCAGCATCAGGGAGGTGCCGCCCACTAAAAGCATCGATTCCGTGATCGAATCCAGTCGATAGGGAAAAGCGTGTTGCCCGGTCGCCGGCACGGTAGCGAGGAGTCCGAATAGCAGAGAATAGACGATTGCCCGGTTGGCCATTAGCGGGATGCTTGGTTCGGCAAAGGTAAAATTGTAAACCGATGAAATTGCCCTATCTTTGCAGCCCCAAAATATATTTTGGTTAATTTTAATCTTTTTGGCATTGATCCTATGAATTTCGGAGGAATTGAAGAACAGCTGGCCGATTACACCTTTGCCCGCGCGGTGGTCATTCCGGTGCCGTACGATGCCACCAGCACGTGGATCAAGGGTGCCGACAGGGGCCCGGAAGCAATCCTTGAAGCTTCGGCCAATATGGAACTTTTTGATATCCCCACCCAATCGGAGGTTTACCTGAAAGGGATCCATACTTTTCAACCGGTTGGCCTGACGGATGATCCGGTCATTATGACCAAGGAGTCGGAAGAGGCGGTTCACAGTGTATTGCAGGACGGCAAGCTGCCCGTGGTGATCGGTGGCAACCATTCGGTTTGCATCGGGCCCATCCGTGCCTGCGCCAAGCATTTTGGTCAACTTACAGTCATCCAGATCGATGCGCACACCGACCTGCGCCAGTCGTATGAAGGATCACCCCTCAGTCACGCCTCCGTAATGGCCAGGGCCCAGGAGGTCGCCCGCGTGATCCAGGTCGGGATCCGGTCAATGTGCGCGGAGGAGCTGCCATACCTCCAAACGGGGCGGGTTTTCTATGCCCAGGACATAACCGGCAGGCAGGACTGGTATGAGCAGGCCGATAGCCAGATCGAAGGGCCTGTTTATATTACCATCGACCTCGACGGTTTCGACCCGTCGGTATTGCCCTCCACCGGTACTCCCGAACCTGGCGGACTCACCTATTATGAAGTGTACCGCTTTTTGGCCTTCATCATCAAGAGGCACCAGGTGGTTGGGTTCGATGTGAACGAATTGTGCCCCAATCCGGAGGAAAAATCTTCCGACTTCCTTGCATCAAAGCTTATCTATCAATTAATCAGTCTGATAATTAAATAAACCTGAATACAATGGAGAAGAAAGACCTGATGAAAGAGGTGATCGAGCACATCGACATCACCGCGTTCGATTCCACCCCGATCATTGATTCAATGCGCAAAATGTCGTTCTCCTCAAGGGATACGGCAAGTGCCACCGATATCCTGATGCGGATGGTCAATGACCCGGATTGCACCGTGATGCTGACGCTTGCAGGCAGCACGAGCGCCGGCGGGTGTATGCAGGTATATATCGATATGGTCAGGAACCGGATGGTGGACGTTATCGTAGCTACCGGAGCATCTATCATTGATATGGATTTCTTCGAGGCGCTTGGGTTCAAGCACTATCGTGGGCGGATGGATGTGCCGGATTCCCAGTTGCGTAATCTTTATATCGACCGGATATACGACACGTTCATTGATGAAGAGGATTTGCAGCACTGCGATATGACCATCAAGGCAGTGGCCGATGCCCTGGAGCCCCGGCCCTATTCCTCCCGTGAGTTTATCCACGAACTGGGTAAGTACCTTCAGGATCACTCGGTTAAGGAGGACTCCCTCATACAGGCCGCCTATGAGATGGGGGTTCCCATCTTCTGCCCGGCTTTTTCGGATAGCAGCGCAGGCTTCGGACTGGTCAAGCACCAGTGGGAGCGTCCGGATCGTCATCTGTCCATCGACAGTGTCAGGGATTTCCTCGAACTGACCCGGATCAAGATGGAGGCGGGCACCTCGGGGCTCTTTATGATCGGCGGTGGCGTGCCTAAGAACTTTGCGCAGGATACGGTCGTGTGCGCCGAAATTCTGGGTAAGGAGGTTCCGATGCATCAATATGCGGTACAAATTACCGTGGCCGATGTGCGCGACGGCGCCTGCTCGTCATCCACCCTCAAGGAGGCCAGCTCCTGGGGCAAAGTCGATACCGTTTACGAACAGATGGTTTACGCCGAAGCAACCACCGTACTTCCCCTGATGGTGAGCTACCTCTACCACAATTCCAACTGGAGGGAGCGGCCAGCCAGGAAGTGGGCTGGCCTGTTCTAAACCTGTCAAATCTTCAAACCTGTCAAATCTTCAAGATTTGACAGGTTTAAGATACGGTCAAACTGAAGTAGAAGACCGAACCTTTCCCTTCTTCCGATTCCACCCAGATGGTGCCCCCTAGAAGGGTGACCAGGTGGCGGCAGATGGCCAATCCAAGCCCCGTACCGGCCGGACCGCGCCCGCTGGTAGATTCTATCTGCTTGAAATATTGGAAGATATCCTCGTGTCGTTCAGAAGGTATACCGATGCCCGTATCCCGTACGTAAAAGAGGAGCTTGCCCATTTCGGGTACACGGTAGCCAAATTGGACGAACCCTTTAGGCGTGAATTTCAGTGCATTGACGATAAGGTTTACCAGGATCTGCCGTAACCGGTTGGCATCGGTATTGATCAGGAACGATTCTTCTGGAATGCCCTTCTCCAGGTTCAGGAGAATATGGGTCTTGCCCCTGGCCTTCTTCTCATTCTCCATTAAATCAAGGATCTCATCGAGCTCCCGGTTGAGATTGAAGCGTGTAGGCCGGATCTGCAGCTGGTTGCTCTCCAGCTTTGAAATGTCGATGATGTCGTTGACCAGCTCAATCAACAGGTTGTTATTCTGGTTGATATATTCAAAGTAGCGTGTTTTCTCATCTTCACTCAATCCCTCTTCCAACAGCACCTGGGAAAAGCCGACGATGGCATTCAGCGGCGTTCGCATCTCGTGCGACATACTGGCCAGAAAGGCTGACTTCTTCCGGTCGTTTTCCTCGGCTTCTATCTTGGCCTTGACCAGGCTGATCTCATTCTGCTTACGAACGGTGATATCCCGAATGATGATCAGTGCCTGCCTGGCTGCCCTGGCCTTTACCGGCTCTGGCACGATCTTGACCTCCAGAAAGCGTTCCTTTTCACCGGGTCGGTGAATGGAAGTCTCAACAACGGCTGCCCGGCCGGTCAGAAATGCATTTTCAAACACACCGGGGTTTCTTACGACAAAATAATTCTCCTCCAATAGTGGAATGAGATCCTTCCCCACGCAAAAGCTCGACTCCAGGCCAAAATAGATCAGGGAAGCCGGATTGAGCCATATGATCCTGAATTCCTGGTCAATCCGGATGGCCAGGTCAGCAATGTTGTTCGTGACAAACTCAAAGTCAGAAACCTTTTGCCTGACAGCCAGGGTCGCCCTGATGACCAGCACCGTCGTGATGATCAGAAGAGCGGCCAAGGCTGACAGGGCAGGTATTGCAACCCAGAGGTTGATCCACATAACCGATAGGTTTACTTAATGCGGAAGGCGATTGCCAGGGGCGATTCGCTGGAACTTCTCACCTGGCGGGGCACCTCGAGCAGGAACCCGTCGGCAGTCTGCCGCGCCCTGACCCGGGCTCTTGAACCCAGAATGTCCACTTCAGGCCTTCTGAGGTCGGAAAAACCCTTGACCAGGATCTCCTCCGGAAGCAGTTCGCCCTCCCTGACAGAGTAAATCACGTAGCGCACCGACCCATCCTTGGCCTGCGTGTAATGCAGGGGCCCTTCATAGTAAGGTTCCAGCTTCCTGGTCCCGTAAATGGCCTCACCGTTCACGTCCATCCACTGACCAACGCCCTCCAGGGTCCGGTAGGCGGCTTCATCCCATTTGCCCTCGGGGCTGGGTGCGATGTTAAGCAGCAGGTTGCCCCCTTTGGAGACGATATCCACCAGGATATGAACCACTTCACGACTCGATTTATACCTGGCATTAAACGCGTAGGACCACCCTCCGCCCATAATGATGCAGGATTCCCACGGATAGGAGAGCTGCTCTTGGGGGATGGTGTTCTCCGGGGTGAGGTAATTCTGATTAGGTCCCTCCACCGCCCGGTCCACCACAATGAGGCCGGGCTGTTTCTCACGGGCCTTGGCCGCCAGCTCATCCATCCGTATATCCTGGTTCTGAACCCGGGCGAAATTGTAATTCGGCGAGTGGACATAATGATTCACCTCCTCCTGGGTCATTTTCTGCACCCACCCGCCATCGAGCCAGAGGATGTCAACCGAACCGTAATCGGTCATCAGCTCCAGGATCTGGTTGTGCGTGAACTGGACGAAATTCTCCCATCTGTCAGGGTATTTGCTGATATCATAGTTGGCGTGCCGGTCCGGGGTGGCGAAATTGGGCCACCAGTAGTACTCGCTATGCCAGTCGGGTTTGCTGAAATAGGCGCCAGTCCAGAGTCCCTCAGCCCGGAACGCATTGAAAATCTCCAACGTGACATTCGCTTTCCTGTTTCTTGAAAACGGAGTCTTCGGATCAGTGATCTTGTAATCGGTGTGCTTGGTGTCGAACATACAGAAACCATCGTGGTGCTTGGTGGTAAAGACCACGTATTTCATTCCCGCCCTTGCCGCTGCCTTGGCCCACTTCTCCGGCTCAAAGCCGGTTGGATTGAAGGTGAACTGCAGCTCCTCGTACTTCTTTTTGTAGTCGGTATAGTTATCCATTGAGCGCCTGCACCAGGGTTCATCCTCGGAGCAGATGGACCACGATTCGACGATGCCCCACTGGCTGTAAGGGCCCCAGTGCATCAGCAGGCCAAACTTGATATCCTGCCACTGTTCCAGCTTCTGCCGAACCAGCGGATCGGTTACCGGGTAGTATTTCTGCATCTCGTGCTGCGCGTACAAGCTCAGGGAGAAGCAGGCCAACAGGAGAACCAATGTTTTTTTCATTTTCGAATGATTTATTCAACGATGATTTCATCAACAAACAGCCAGGCCTTGTAGCCTGCCCCGGCGTGCCAGGGCGGGCATACGCCGCTATTGCTGGCCACCACCCGCACATAACGGGCGGATTGCGTATCGAAATTAAGAATAAAATCCTGGATCTCCCGCTGCTGGTTTCGGTTATCCTTCTGATTTTCAAGCCTTCCGTTCAGGATGAACTCACGCCCCTGACCAGCTGTCCAAACCTCCACGGCGGTTGGGAAAAAGACCCAGCTGCCGATGGATTGCAGCGTGCCAATGGTGACCTGACTTACCGGCATCTCAGTTTCGAGGTCGATTTCAGCCACCAGATCGTTGCCATCAAATCCCTGCCAATGGCCGTCTGACAGGTTGATGGAGCCTCTGAGGCTGTTGACCAGTGCGCCGTTGCCACCTGCGGGGTAGCGGGAGGAGTATCCGTTGATGTAGGTTACCGGCCGGCCGGAGGCCAGGTGGATGACGACCTCCGTGGAGGAGACCGGGGAAAAGGGCTGGCCCCGGAGAAGGGCGGCGGCCTTCAGCGTCGCTGAGCTGTTCAGCACGATCGGCCCGTCATAGTGCGGGCTTGAGGGCCCCGGCTCCGTGCCGTCGGTAGTGTAATGGATCCTGGTTTCGGGAAAATCGGAGCGAAGGGTGATCTCAAATTGCTGATCCTCAGTATTGTAATTGGTTACAACCGCTACCGTTCCGAAGCTCCGCGAATAATTGATTTTCAAATGGTCATACCGTTCGATCTGCCGGGCAAGCCTTGTCAGGAAATCCGCATACTCCATCAGCGGGCGGGGAGTCCAGCACACCTCGGCCATAGCGGCCAGCCTGGGATAGGTCATATAATCGGCGTGGGCCGCATCGGCAACG
>JAWOHI010000342.1:0-6538 GCA_046485255.1 Bacteroidales bacterium | reverse complement strand
GGCCAATCGGCTGGAATCCATTAGAACCCAGGTAATCAAGACGGCCTGGATGCCAGCCATCGAATTGAACGCCCAGGCGTCCTGGCAATCAGATGTGGTCGCCTTCGACCTGGATCTGCCATTCCCTGTTGACTTTCCGCAAATCCCCCGGGATCAGTACCGGGTAACGCTTGATATCAGTCAGGTGATTTACGACGGAGGTGCGGTGCGCTCCAGCCAGGCCATCGAGGCCATCAATTCCAGAATATCCAGGCAGGAGGTGGATGTCGGAGAGGTTACACTAATTGAAACGGTTGTCGACCTGTATTTTGCCATCCTCCTGATAGACAGGCGTATCGATTTGCTGAATCTAATGCGTAGCTCCCTCGAAGCAACCGGCAAACAAGTTGAATCCGGGATCTCGGGAGGACTCCTTAGCGAGCCCGACCTGCTCGGAATCAGGGCGGAAATGGTTGGAATCGACCAGTCGGAGCTCCAACTCAAAAACCTCCGAAACCGGGCGCTCAATGCAATGGGGCACTTGACCGGCCTGACGACCACGCCAGAAACCACCCTAATCACCCCCGATACGCCACCCATTAGCCTCCTGGGCGAAGCACGCCCCGAGTTCGGGCTGTTTCAGCTCCGGATCGACCTGCTGGATGCGCAAAGCCGGCAGCTAGGCGACCGCCACAAACCCCGGCTGGCGGCTTTTGGACAGGCCGGGTATGGCAGGCCCGGGCTCAATTTCTTGGGCGATACCTGGGACCCTTACCTGATGATCGGGATGCGCTTTTCCTGGACCCCTTATGACTGGGGTAGGATCCGCGGGCAACAAAACGCCTTGAATATTAACCAGCTCCATTTGGCCAGCGCAAGAGAGGCTTTCCGCCAGCAACTACACATTGCTCACGACAGGCAGAATATGGTCATAACTGAAATCAACTCCCTGATGGCAGGCGATCGCAATTTGTTGGAAATCAGGCAGCAGGTCACAACGGCCTACGCCAGTCGACTGGCTAACGGACTCATCACCTCGGCTGCCTACCTGACTGAATGGTCACGCGAGCAGGAGGCCCGGATCACTCTGGAAACCAGACGGGTAGAGCTTCTGGCAGCCCAACATAAACTAGTGATAATTAACGGTAACAATTGATTGAATGAGAACTTACCTGACACTTCTGATCGTGGCCGGCCTGCTTTCCTGCAGCCGGTCAGGCCCTGATTTTGACGCAATGGGCCATTTTGAGGCCGAAGAACAGACCATCGTGGCCGAAACCTCCGGAAGGATTACCGGCCTGGAAGCCCGGGAGGGTCATCGCCTCAGCCTTGGAGATACCGTAGCGATAACCGACACGTTAACTGTGGCGCTCCAGATGGAACAACTCATTGCCCAAAAGGAGGCTCTTCGGTCACGCCTGCCGGGAATCCGCGCTCAGGAAACCGTGGTGGAGACCGAAATGGAAATCCTCGGGAAAGAAGCCGACCGCTTCAGGAAGCTGGTTTCGGACCAGGCGGTTAGCGGAAAATCCCTCGATGACATCCTGAGCCAACTGAAAATGGCCAAGGCCAGGAAAGAGACTTTCGGCTCCCAGGTGGCCAATATCGCCGCGGAGCTGTCGGTTCTGGATGCCCAGGAAGCTATTCTGCTCGAACAAAAGCGCAAATGCCTGATTCTCTCACCAGCCGATGGCATAGTCATCGACCTGATCGCCCGTAACTCCGATATGATGGTGCCCGGCAAGCCGGTATTGAAGATGGCCGACCTGGACAACATTATTCTGAAAGCCTACCTGACCGGGGATCAGCTTCCACTGGTGCGGTTGGGAGGCCGCGTTCAGGTCAGGATTGATGATCCCACCGGAAATTACCTGACTTACCAGGGTATCGTGTACTGGATTTCGGACCAGTCGGAGTTCACCCCAAAGGTGATCCAGACAAAAAAGGAACGGGTCAACCTGGTCTATGCAGTCAAGATACGTGTTCCAAATGACGGAAAAATAAAAATCGGAATGCCGGGTGAAATGTTGTTGAACTATGAGTGAACCCGTTGTCAATTGTTTGAACATCAGGCGATCCTATGATGGAGAGATTGCCCTGTCAAATATCTCTTTTGAGGCAGGCAGGGGAGAGATCTTTGGGTTGATCGGCCCCGATGGGGCTGGAAAAACCACGCTGTTCAGGATACTTTCTACCCTGATCCTCCCGGATTCCGGCAGCGCCCGGGTCCTTGGGCTTGACGTGATCAGGGATTATGCGGCGATCAGGAAATCAATCGGTTATATGCCTGGGCGTTTTTCGTTGTATCAGGACCTGACCGTGGAGGAGAACCTCCGCTTTTATGCCTCCGTTTTCGGGGTGCAAATTGCCGTCAATTATGACTTGATCAGGGAAATTTACAGTTCGCTGGAGCCCTTCCGAAACCGACGTGCAGGCAAGTTGTCGGGAGGTATGAAGCAGAAACTGGCCCTGGCCTGTGCCCTGGTCCACCGCCCCGGGCTGCTCATCCTGGATGAGCCGACCACGGGCGTGGATGCGGTTTCCCGCAAAGAATTCTGGGACCATTTGGCTAAACTGAAGTCGGAGGGGATGACCATCCTGGTCTCCACTCCCTATATGGACGAGGCGCAGCGATGTGACCGTCTGGCCCTCATTCAGAAAGGCGAGTTTCTGGATGTAGGGTCCCCTGCCCAGATCCGGCGCGGTTTTGTCGGTGAGCTCTATTCCCTCCAATGTTCAGACCGCTACAAGGCGCTCAGGCTCCTCAGGGAGTATGACAGCATTGGCAGTGTCCACGCCTTCGGCCAATCCCTGCACTTCACCCTCAAGACCGGGGGCACACCCTCGGGATTGGAGCAAAACCTGGTGGGCAATCATATTGGGGATATCCGGATAACCCTCGTGGAACCTGGCGTTGAGGATTGTTTCATGCAAAAAATGAGCAATGATAGGGTCAAATAGTAGTCAGCCAATAATCGAAGTGAGGGACCTGGTCAAGCGTTTTGGCCGCTTTACCGCCAACGACCGCCTGACTTTCAGTGTGCAGGAGGGGGAGATCTTCGGTTTCCTGGGCGCCAACGGAGCCGGCAAAACAACCGCCTTGCGAATCCTTTGCGGCCTGTCAAAGCCAACATCGGGAACCGTCCTGGTCGCCGGTCTGGATGCCGGGAGCCAGCCGGAACAGATCAAGCGTGCAATTGGATATATGTGCCAGCGGTTCGCCTTGTACGATGACCTGACCGTCTTTGAAAACATCCAGCTCTATGGGGGGATATATGGGCTGGTGCCGAAAGAGATCCGCCAAAGAAGCGAAGAGCTGTTGGAGCGGCTGGGAATCACCAACCTCCGCGACCGCCTGATCCGGTCGGTGCCCCTCGGTTGGAGGCAAAAACTGGCTTTTTCCATCGCCGTATTGCACCAGCCAAAGATTGTATTCCTCGATGAACCAACCGGTGGTGTGGACCCGGTTGCCAGGCGGCAGTTCTGGGACCTGATTTATGATGCCGCACAGTCGGGGATGACCGTTTTTGTAACAACCCATTATATGGATGAGGCTGAATACTGCGATCGGGTCTGCATCCTGTCGGGGGGCAGGATTGAGGCCCTCGGCCGGCCTGAAGAGCTCAAGGCCCGCTTTGGCGTAGATTCGATGGATGAGGTCTTTATCCGAATTGTAAGAAATGGATTGGAATGAACAGACTTAGCCTGAAACGATTTATTAGCTTGGTTGTCAAGGAGTTCAATCACATATTCCGGGACCGTCGCACTTTGCTGATCCTTTTTGGTATCCCCGTGATGCAAATCCTGATCTTCGGCTATGTCGTCAACAGCGATTTTAAAAATATCGGGATCAGCATTCTGGACCGGAGTGACGATACCCACAGCCGGAGAATCATTTCAAAGCTGATGGCATCCGGATACTTTGAATACCGGGGCAAAATTTTCAGCGATGAGGAAATCCAAAAGGCATTCCGTTCCGGAAAAGTAAAGGCCGTCCTGGTCTTCGAACCCGGATTCGGCTTAAAGGTCAACAGGGGAGAATCCTCACACGTCCAGATCATTACCGACGCATCGGACCCAAATCTTGCCAATACGATCGTTGGTTATGTAGGTGGGATTATCCGAAGTTACCAGGCGGAGGCCGGCAACGCGGGCTCGGCGGGTATGCTGGTCAGGGCCGAACCCAGAATGGTCTTTAATGAGAACCTGGTCAGCGCCTTTATGTTTGTTCCAGGGACTATGGCCTTGATCCTGATGTTGATTTCAGCCCTGTTGACCTCCGTATCCGTTACCCGGGAGAAAGAGCTGGGAACCCTGGAGGTGATCCTGGTCAGCCCCCTACACCCGACGCAGATCATTTTGGGAAAGGTAGTCCCATACGTACTCTTGGCTTTCCTTAACGGACTGGTCATCCTCTTCCTCGGACGGACGGTGTTCGGCCTGCCCGTTCTCGGAAGCCCCCTGCTGCTGCTGGCTGAATTGCTCCTTTACATTACCCTTTCGCTGTCGCTCGGCATCCTGATCTCCACGGTGGCCAAAAGCCAGCAGGTGGCGATGTTCATTTCCCTATTCGCCTTGATGCTGCCAACCGTCCTGCTATCGGGGTTCATTTTCCCTATTGAGAATATGCCGGTAATCCTACAGTGGATCAGCGCTTTGCTCCCACCTCGATATTTTATCGTCATTTTAAAGGATATCATGCTGAAGGGCAACGGATTGGCCGATATCTGGCCGGAAACCTTGATCCTGCTGGGGATGACGACGTTATTCCTGGCGGCAGCCATAAAGAAATTCACCATTCGACTGGCCGTATGAGAACCATACTTGTACTGATCCGAAAAGAGTTCACCCAGATCCGCCGGAATCGGATAATGATCCCGGCAATGATCGTGGCCCCGTTGGTACAGATGTTTATTCTCGTCTTTGCCGCCAATATGAATATGCGCGATATTGACTTCCATATCTTTGATCAGGATGGTTCTGTGTTATCAAACCAATTGGCCGCCAAATATTTAGCTTCACCATTCTATTCTTTCGGGGGTATGGTTTATGCCGATGAGGAAGCCGAAGAGCTCCTGCGCAGGGACCAGACCGATATGATCATTCGCATCCCGCCTCAATTTGAAAAGGACGTGACCGGCGGCGACCCGGTTGCAGTCCAGTTCCTGATCAACGGGATCAACAGCGCAGCCGCAGTCCTGACAGCCTCCTATTCCCAGGGCATCCTGCTGGATTTCAACCGGGAGGTGATGGCAAACTTCCTGAGATTGAGCGGTCAATCAGCCACAGGGACAATTGAGGTATCCTACCTGCACTGGTATAATCCGGAGCTGGATTTCAAGATCTTTATGGTGCCGGGCATCCTGGTCATCCTGGTCACCCTGGTGGGGTGGCTGCTAATGTCGCTTAATGTGGTCAGGGAGAAAGAGTTAGGAACGATAGAGCAAATCAATGTCACTCCTATCCGGAAACATCAATTCATTATTGGCAAGCTGATACCATTCTGGATCCTGGCGCTCATCGAACTGGGCATCGGGCTGACCCTCGGCAGGCTGATCTTTAATGTGCCGATCCTCGGATCAGTTGGCTTGCTCATCGGATTCACCGCCATTTACCTGGTGACAGTGCTCGGCTTTGGACTGTTTATAGCAGCCATTTCGGAAACCCAGCAGCAGGTGATGTTCGTGAACTTCTTCTTTGTACTGGTTTTCATCCTGATGAGTGGCATTTTTACGCCGATCGAATCGATGCCCGATTGGGCCCACTATGTCAATCTGGTCAATCCCCTGGCCTATTTTATGCGGGTCATCCGGATGATCCTGCTCAAAGGATCCGGATTTTTGGATGTTTGGAAGGAGTTTGCCTCGATGGCGCTTTTCGGGGTGGTGATGATCACACTGGCTGTCAGGAGCTACCGGAAGCGCACCTGATCACCGGTAGCGGTACCTGGCCATTTTACCATAATCGAACCCGAAATACAATACCTCAAAGGGATCGGTCAACGTGACTAAAACCTTCTCCAGGGTAGTTAAGTGCCGATCCCGCAGGAGTGCCTTTTTAAGTTGATAAAGGCTTTCGCCCAGCAGGCTTCCCAAAGTAGGTGTGATAATCAGGTCATTATAACTTGGACGCTGGGTTCCTCCCGCAATCAGGTACTCGTATATCGCTGAATTGATCGCCGTTCCCGCGATGGCCTCCAGCCAATGCGCCCGCCTGTTGCGGTAGGAAAGGTAGGAGAGGGATCCCATATAGGGATGGGCCTCATAATTCCACGACCAGTGGTCCCTATCCCAGACCGGCGGTAAGGTGAACGTCTTATGATACTTCTGCCAACTGAAAGTTTCCCTGAAGGCGACCTGTTCCGTGATCATGACATAGGCGTGCCCGGCCACGGAAGTTGGCCAAAGAACAGTCTGGCTGTAAAGAAATCGCTTGCCGAAACTGTGGCAATTACGGAACCAGATGCCTGTCGTATCGGGCGGATCCTGTGCGCGAAGCAGGAAAGGCCACAAGGCCAGGCCGACCAGGATCAGTATCCGTTTACCAGGAATCTGCAATG
>JAWOHI010000316.1:0-14295 GCA_046485255.1 Bacteroidales bacterium | reverse complement strand
AGCAGGAAGGGAATCTTGTCGGTCAGGTGCTTCAGCCTGAATGTCCTCTCGTGATAGAAATCCATCAGCAGCAGCACGATCGGCAGGGCGACGGCCTGTATCTTGGAGAGCAAGGCCAGGATGAAGGCGACCAGGGCCAAAAAGTAGAACAGGAGGCGCCTGTCCCGGTACCATTTGAGATACAGGATCATTGAGGTAAGGAAGAACAAGCTGTAGAGGACATCTTTCCGCTCCGTGATCCAGGCAACCGATTCCACCCGCATCGGATGGATTCCGAAAAGCATTGCTGCCACGAAGGCGATAATAAGGCCGGCGCCCATTTTGCGCAGGAAAATATAGAACAGCAGGGTACACAATAGATGGAGCAGGATATTGTTGAGATGGTAAACCAGCGGATTGAGCCCGAAGAAATGGTGCTCCAGCGCGAACGTCAACGTGGCCAGTGGCCGGTAGCCTCCCGTAATCGTCTGTTTGAAAAGGCCTTTGATGTTTTCGCCATTCAGTTGTTTGACGAAAGGGTTTTCGGTGACGTTGACATCATCCTCCCAATTGACGAAATCATTCCGTAGCGCGGGGGAGAAGACGACGAAAGTGGCAACCAGAATCAATACCGGCGCCCAAGGGTTCCATTTTTCCTTGAAAAAATGAGCTCTAAATCCTGATCGTCCCATCATAATCCTGATCGGTTTGATAAGTGTGCCAAATTTATTGATAAGTGGGGAGTTTTCATTCTTCGATTTAGTTTTCGGTCCCTATCTTTAAAGGGTACTATAAACACTTAATTAAATCTATCAGCTTATGAGAAAGTTTACACTTCTGCTTGCGTTAGCCGCTTTTGTTGCAGTGACGGTGGCTCCCGCTCAAACTCCCGGGACAAGGGGTAACGGGGAGGTCTTCTTCTCCGAGACGTTTGGGTGGGAAAATCCGGCCGATCCCAAGGGGTGGACCGCCCCGGAGGGTTACTATTTCCTTGACCCGCTTGACATCGGCTACAACTGGATGTGGTGGGCCGGCGACAGGCCCCACGTGGCCAACTGGACGGATGATCCGCCGGTGAGGACCCGCACCCAGGCCAACGGGATGATAGCCCTGCCGCTTGACAAGTACAATATGGACAACAACAACGCCGAGATCAACCTGGACAACTCCATCGGTTTTCCGCCGATCGACTGCAGCCAGCGTTCTTCGGTGATTGTGCGGTACCAGACGCACTTTATGTCCTATTCGGTCGCCGATATGTCACTGGAGATCTCGGTCGACAACTGGGTCCGCCAGGCGGCCATCAATGTCAACTTCGGCGCCAGCCACAAAGACCGGCCGCTGGACAAGCCCGCAGGAGAACCGGCCACTTTCGAGGCCAACATCTCCGACGTGGTGGCCGGTATGCCGAACGTCCAGATGCGCATCCGCTGGTGGAACACCAGGCTCTATTACTGGGCCATTGACGACTTTGAACTGGCCGAAGCCTTCAACAATGATATGAGGTTGAGCTACGTTCAAATGGAATGGGATAACGGGGATCCTGAAAACCCGATGTCGTGGGTCTATAATATACCCAAATCCCAGCTCGACGGGGTGGGCGGCTTCAAGAACTTCCTTGCTCCGGCCATCAACTTTGGCGAGAACGACCTGGAGCAGGTGTATATGGACCTGAACATTGTCAAGAACAACCAGACCGTCTTTCAGCGGGATTCGGAAAAGCGTAATGTGGGTATCCTGATTACCGATACCGCCAAGATTGCCGAAAAGTACTCACCGGTTGATTTCGGGCATTACAAGATCAACTGGGAATACAAGAGCAAGGTGGCCGACGACAACCCGGCCGACAACAAGAAAGAGACCTTCTTCCACGTGACCGACAGCGTCTATTCACGCTCCGACGACACCAACGAACTGGGCTGGTCGATGACGAAGGAGTCCTATACCACCGAAAATACGGCCAACCTGAACCACTTTGCCGGCTCGATCTTCCCGATCTTCAATGATTGCGAGGTGGACGGAATCGCCGTGTATATCACGGGCGGCAAGGCCGATGAGTTTATGTGGTACAAGTTCACCCTGTTCAAGGATCCGGGCGAAGAGGATCCCTACCCACTGATTTGGACCGATTATGTACAGCTCGACTCAGCCGACTTCAACACCTGGGTCTATATGGATTTGCAGAAAGATGGTGAGTCGGAGTTCCTGAAGAAGGGCGAAATCGTCTATGCCGGGATCGATATGGACAACCTGAACGAAGATTATATGGTTCGCCGCAACAAGGGGCTCGAGATTGGCACCGACAACTCGGTCAAGCTGGTCAGGTCCTCGGGCGTAGGTATCTTCGACGGTGGGTTCAACAGCGGGCTCGACAATTATTATGGCAAGCGGAACTTTATGATCCGACTGTTTATTAATGACCATAGCAATCCTGTTGACGGGGTCGATCTGACTCCGGCACTGGCCAGCCTCGGTCAGAACTTCCCGAACCCGTTCAGCAGGATCACGGAGATCAGCTATGAACTGATGAATGGATCGGACGTGACCATTGAGGTGATGGACCTGACTGGCCGTAAGGTAATGGATATCAGGGAGGGCTTTAAGCCTTCTGGCAAGCACAACTTGACGGTTGACGCCGGGAACCTTGAGTCGGGTGTCTATTTCTACACCCTTCGTGCAGGAACCTTCACCGAAACCAAGCAGATGGTGATCACACAGTAGGTTTTTTCAACTTTTTTTTGATAAGGAGGCTGCGGTGGCAGCCTCCTTTTTTTATTCTCCTGGCCCCGAATTGCTTTGGGAAAAGCCCCCGTATATGGCAAAAAAGAACCTGGTTGCAAAAAAATTTGTTGCAGATATCAATTTGTTATTATCTTTAATCGCATTAATCTAACCTTCAAAATTGTTTCCGTATGAGAAAATTTACACTTCTTCTTGCACTTGCCATGTTATATTCCATAACATTGGCGCCCGCTCAAACCCCCGGCACCAAGGGGAACGGAGAGGTTTTCTACACCGAGACTTTCGGGTGGGAAAACCCTGCCGATCCCAAAGGGTGGACTGCTCCGGCGGGCTACTATTTCATTGATGCCGTGGACTTAGGCTTTAACTGGGTGTGGTGGCCCGGTGATGTGGGATTTGTGTCGAAATGGACCCAGGACCCACCCTTGAGGACGACCACCCAGTCCAATGGCATGATCGCGAACTTCGTCGAAAAGTACAACATGGACAACAATGAGTCGGAGCTGGACCTCGACAACTCTTTCGGCTTCCCGCCGATCGACTGCAGCCAGCGTTCCTCGGTGATTGTCCGGTACCAGACGCACTTTATGGCCTATTCCGTGGCCAGTATGTCGCTCGAGATCTCGGTCGACAACTGGACCCGCCAGGCCGTGGTAAATGTGAACTTCGGCTGTAGCCACAAGGACCGCCCGCTGGATAAGCCCCCGGGAGAACCGGCCATTTTCGAGGCCAATATCTCCGACGTGGTGGCCGGTATGCCTAACGTCCAGATGCGCATCCGCTGGTGGAATACGAGGCTCTACTACTGGGCCATCGATGATTTCGAGCTGGCCGAGGCATTCAACAATGATATGAGAATGGACTATGTCCAGATGGAGTGGGATAACGGTGATGAAACGAATCCAATGTCCTGGATCTACAACATCCCGAAATCCCAGCTCGACGGCGTGGGCGGGTTTATGAACTTCGTGGCTCCGGGACTAAACTTTGGTGAGAACGACCTTGAACAGGTGTATATGGACCTGAACATCGTCAAGAACAACCAGAGTGTCTTTCAGAAGGATTCCCCCAAGAGAAACGTGGATGTACTGATTACCGACACCGCCAAGATTGCCGACAAGTACTCACCGGTTGATTTCGGTCACTACAAGATCAACTGGGAATACAAGAACAAATTTGCTGACGACAACCCGGCCAACAACAAGATCGAGACTTTCTTCCACGTGACCGACAGCGTCTATTCCCGCTCGGACGACAGTAACGAACTCTCCTGGTCGATGACGAAGGAGTCCTATACCACCGAAGCTACGGCCAACATGAACCACTTCTCCGGCTCGATCTTCCCGATCTTCAATGATATTGAGGTGGACGGCATCGCCGTATACATTACGGGTGGAAAGGCCGACGAGTTTATGTGGTACAAGTTCACCCTGTACAAGGATCCGGGCGAGGAGGATGCCTATCCGCTGCTCTGGACCGATTACGTACAGCTCGACTCAGCCGACTTCAATACCTGGGTTTATATGGAGCTCCAAAAGGATGGCGAGTCGGAATTCCTGAAGAAGGGTGACCTGGTCTATGCCGGGATCGACCACGACAACCTGAACGAGAACTATCTCACCCGAAGGAACGTGGGGTTGGAGATCGGCACGGATAACGGGGTCAAGCTGGTGAGATCATCCGGGGTCTCCATTTATGACGGAAACTTCCGGTCTGGCGTGACCGACTATTTCGGCAAGCGGAATTTCATGATCCGTCTCTTCGTCAACGACCATAGCAATCCTGTTGACGGGGTCGATCTGACTCCGGCACTGGCCAGCCTCGGTCAGAACTTTCCGAACCCGTTCAGCAGGATCACGGAGATCAGCTATGAACTGATGAATGGATCGGACGTGACCATTGAGGTGATGGACCTGACAGGACGGAAGGTAATGGACATCCGCGAAGGCTTTAAGCCTGCAGGCAAGCATAACCTGACGATTGATGCGGTGAACCTGCAATCGGGTGTCTATTTCTACACCCTTCGTGCAGGAAGCTTAACCGAAACCAAGCAGATGGTGATTACACAGTAGATTTTTTCTGGTTGAATCAGGAGAGGCCACTCATTCGGGTGGCCTCTTTGTTTTACCCGTTTTGCCCGTCCGATCGACCCCTGGTTGCCGCTATTAATCCATAATCCTTATCTTCGCAGCGCTAATTCAGGCCTGACTATGGAATTAATTAGGGACGTGATTGATTGGTATATGCAGAATATCGGTTACCTGACCGTTTTTCTGCTGATGATGATCGAGGGCTCGTTCATACCGATGCCCTCTGAACTGGTAATCCCCCCGGCCGCCTATCTGGCCGCCAAGGGGGAGCTCAACATCGTGCTCGTCATTGTGGCCGGAACGGCCGGCGCTCTTACCGGCGCCCTCATCAATTATGTCCTGAGCTATACCCTGGGGCGGAAGATCATTTACACGCTGGCCGACACCAGGCTGGCACACCTGATCCTGATCAACCGCGAGAAGGTGATCAAGGCCGAGGAGTTCTTCAACCGTAACGGGAAGAGCTCCACCTTCATCGGCCGGCTCGTGCCCGGTGTCAGGCAGCTGATCTCCATCCCCGCAGGCCTGGCGAAGATGAACCTGGCCACCTTTATCCTCTGGACCACTCTGGGAGCCGGAATCTGGAACATCGTTCTGGCCCTGCTGGGTTACTTCTTCTACAGCCAGCAGGAGCTCCTCAACCTCTACTTTCACGAAATCACCATCGTAGTATTGGTCTTGGGAGGCTTTTTTACCATCTGGCTGATTTTCAAAGCATTTCGGAAGAAGAGGGCGAAGTGACCTCGGATTGTGGATCGAGCTTATATTTCTTCCGGATCTTCTCGAAAGCCTCGAACAGCACGGGTACTGCAATCATTCGGATCAGCAGCGCCCCTGTAAAGCCTCCGATATAAACCACGGCAAGCGGCTTGTGAAGTTCGGCTCCGGTTGACAAGTGGACGACAAGCGGCAGTGCTCCGGCTACCATTATCAGGTTGGTCATAAAAATGGCCCTGAATTTTTTTAGGGAACCGGCCATTACGGCTTGCCGGAGCGGATACCCCTCCTTAAGAAAATCATTGATTTTGGCTACCAGGATCACATCATTCTGAACGCAAACCCCAAAAAGTGCGATGAGGCCGATCATTGAGGATACATTGAGGGTCTGCCCTGCGACCAGCAATGCGATAATGGCGCCGACGAGGCTGAGCGGAATACTGAGGATAATCAGCGCAGCCTGGCGGATCGATCCGAATGAGGTGAAAAGCACCACGAAGATGATCAGGATGACCACCAGCATCAGGGTGGTAAGATCTTTCATTGCTCTTTGCTGGTTTTCAAAAGAGCCTCCGAAGGTTACAAAATAGCCCGGGGGGAGATCCACCGCCTGAACAATCTTCTGTTGAAGCTCCTTGACAAAGCTGCCGACATCCCGGCCCACTACACTGCAGACGATCAGCTTTCGCCTGAGCATATCCTCGCGGTAGATGGTTTGCGGGCCCTGGCTGTTGGTGAAATCGGCCAGCTGGTAAAGCGGAATCCTTCCACCGCCGGGGGCATCCACGAGCAGGCCGCGGATCATCTCCTCATCCTCCCTATATTCCTCCGGCAGTCGGATCATTACGACTGTGTTTCGTTCTTTTTCATACACATCGGTAACCTCGATGCCATTAAGCGCGGTCTCGATGATATCGGCCACTTCGCCAACCCGGATGCCGTAGCGGGCCAGATCCTCCCGGCGGAGGCTGATCACGAGCTGGGGAATGCCCGAGGTTTGTTCGATCTGGAGGTCGGCCGAACCTTCCACCTCCATCATAACCTGGTAGATATCCCTGACCCTCTGGTTAAGCACCTCCCAGTCGGGCCCGAACACCTTGACGGACAGCTCGCCCGCTGTACCGGTCATCATCTCGGACAGCTTATTGGCAATAGGCTGCTCAAAAATGTAGGCCACCCCGGGGATATGATCCAATTCCACCCTCATCGCCTCGGTGATCTCGTGAAACCCTCGCTTCCTTTTCTCCCTGGGAATCAGTCGGATGTTGTATTCGCTATGGTTGACAGGGTGAAGATGCTCGGATCCTTCAGCGCTTCCGCTCATTCGGGCCACCGAAATCACCTCGGGAAAGGAGAGGAAAATGTTCTCGATGGTGGTTCCCACCGACGTAGTCTCCTCCAGGGAGGTCTCGGGAAGCATAACCGTGGTGACCAGGATCGCCTCCTCATCCAGGGGAGGGACAAACTCTTTCCCCAGCCTGGTATAAAGAAAAAATGCTAACAACACCAGCATCAGGCTGGAGAAAAGGATGGCTGGTTTATGGTCCAGCGCTTTTTCGAGCAGGGATTTGTAATATTGGGTTAGCTTGGTCATCAGCGGGTTTTTCTGGCTGAGAACCCGGTTGCCCCCGAGAAATATGGAGCAAAGGACGGGCTGAAGGGTGAGGTTGAGGATTAATGAACCAAACAAGGCCCCAACCACGGCAAAGGCCGTGGGCTTGAACATAGCGCCCTCGATCCCTTCCAGGCTGAAAAGCGGGATAAAAACAAGAATTATGATCAATGAGGTGGAAAACAGGTGCTTGCCAACATCCCTGGCGGCCTCGAGAGTTAACTTCAGCGCCGGTTCCCTGCCCCGGCCGGCAGCCAGGGTGGCGAAAATATTCTCTACCATAATGATGGTACCGCTGGCCACCTTTCCCACCCCAATGGCCAGGCCACCGATGGACATCACGGTAAGATGAACCTTAAACAGGCTCAGGATGATGAAAGCCACAAAAATGGACAGGGGAATGGTGAGGGCTGAAATCAGGGAGCTGCGGATATCCCACATAAAAAGCAGCATAATCAGCAGGATCAGAAAAGCTCCCTCGAGAATTGAGCGGCTGACGTGATTGATGGATTTGGTGATCAGGCTGGATTGGTCGTAATACTGTTCAATCCGGATGGGCTCCGGGAGGGAGGCTGAAATCTGAGCGAGCGCCTCCTTGACTCTTCCAATCGCCGAGAGGGTATTGCCGCCGTACTGCTTCTGAACCACCACGTTAACACTAGGCCGACCGTTATAACTGGCATCCTCTCTCCTGAATCTCGCCCCGACCTCCACGGTTGCGACATCTTTCACGAAAACGGGCACGTGGTTCCTCGATGTGATGACGGTGTTGCAAATATCTTCCGCACCGGAGATCCGTCCCTCCCCCTTGATGAGGGACTCCTGGGCACCCTGGGAAAGGATTCCTCCCGTGAAATTCCTGTTGCTGTTGCTGATGGCCTCCCTAACCTCTTCGATGGTGATGTCGTAATGCTTCAGCATCCCCGGATTTAAAAGGACATTGAACTGCTTGATGAAGCCACCCATATTGACGACGAAAGATACGCCCGGCAATCCCTGCAGCCGGTATTGAATGGTCCAGTCGGCAATTGACCTCAGTTCCATCGGGTCGACACCTTCCCCCACCACCGCAAACTCAAATACCTCTCCCATCCTCGATGAGACAGGTCCGAGGCTGGGTCCCACCGAGCCTGCCGGCAGGTTGCCTGCGACGATCTCCAGATTGCTTGAAACGATCTGGCGGGCGAGGTAAATGTCAATGCCCCAGTCAAATTCAACTGTCACGATCGAGCTGCCCGTAGCCGACTCCGATCTCACGCGTGTCACGTGCGGAGCCCCGTTCAGAAGGCTTTCCAGGGGGAAGGAGATGAGCCGCTCGACGTCTTCGGCGGCCATCCCGGGATTATTGGTGATGATGGTGACCTGCGGGGCGCTCAGATCGGGGTAAATATCCTTGGGCATCCGAAGAAAAAGGTAGAGCCCGATAACTGAAACCAGGGCGGCAATGAAAATGGTAAGCAGCCGGTTCCTCAGCGATAGATCTATGAACTTGTCGATCATGGCCTCTCTTGATTTTTAGTGGAGTCCCGACTTCAGGACCTCCTCCTGCATTTTGGATTTCAATTGGAAGGTGCCCGTGGTGACCACCTCTTCCCCCGCACTGACCCCCTGGATGATGAAGACATAATCCTGATCTTTTGCTCCCACCTGGACTCGCCGGGCAGTGTACTCCCCCCCCTCCTTGATGAAAACCAGTTTCTGACCTCGGTCATCCAGGATGGAACGGGACGGAACGGCCACCTCGTGGCCTTTGTCTCCCATTGATACCTGAAGGCTGGCAAACATTCCCGGTTTGAGTTTGCCCGCCCGATTGGCCACCTCGGTCCGGATGGTGATCGTCCGGCTGGTCTCGTTTAGAAAATCACTGATAAAGGTGATCTTGCCCGGAAAGGTCTCATCGGGATAGGCTTGTACGGTTATTATTGCTTCCTGCCCCAATTCGATCCGGGCAATATCCTTTTCGTAAATCTCGGCTTCAACCCAAAGCTGGGAGGGGTCCAGAATGGCAAGAATTTCAGTCGTCTCATCCACCATGCTTCCTAAAACCAGGTTCCCCGAAACAATTTTCCCTTCGATTGGAGAGTAAAGGGTGATCAGGGGATTAATCTGGTGGGTTTCCGCAATTTTCCTGACCTCCTCCTCAGAAAAACCCAGTAAATGAAGCTTTTTTTCTGCCGCATTCAGATTGGCTTCCGCAATCTTGAACTCTGCTTCTGCTGCCAGGTAATCCTTCCTGGCACCAACTCCTTTTTCAAATAGCAGTTGTTGCCGGTCGTAACAGACCCTGGCCAATTCCTTGTCGGCACTGCACTTGTAAAATGCCGCGGTGGCTTCCCCGACCTCCTCGCTTTGAAGGATGATAAGCGGTTGTCCTTTTCGTACGTAATCACCCGTGTGGGCCAGGATCCGCGAAACCCGCGCCGGGAATGGGTAGCTGACGATGGCCTGGCGATATTGGTTTGCCAGGACTTTACCAAGGGCTTTCAGTTCGCGCGTAACAACCCTTAATTGAGCGATTTCGGTTTGCAGGCCAATAGACCGCTCCTCGGTACCTGTCAGAGTGATATTGAGGGGTCCCCTGGTTTCAAATTCCACTGAAGACTCTTGAGGTGTTTGACTCGTGGCTTGGGAGCCCACCGGCTGGCTGTTGCCTGGTTTGCCCGGTCCGGAGCAGGAAAAGGAGCCTGATACGAAAAGGCAAACCGAAAAAATCGTTAATAAGTCTGGAATTCTCATCTTAATTCGCTTTAAAAGTGCGGCCAATTGATTTCTCAATGGATATGATAGCAGCATCATAATTGTAAATGGCATCCACGTAAGCTATTCTTGTTTCAATCAATGTTTTACGGGCTTCAATCAACTCAATGCCATTGATCTCCCCCTCTTGATAGCTATAAAGAAGCAGTTCATAAACCTCCTCCGACTGGCTCATCATCTCCTGATCGAAAAGATTGATCAGGTTCCTGGCCACCAAAGCATTGCGGTAAGCATCTTCAACTTCAAGCCGGATGCTGTTTTCCAGGTTGGCCAGTTCGCTTTGCAGGGCGCGCAGGTTGGCTGAGGCTTCGGCCATCTGCCCCTTGACAGGCTGGTTGTAAAACAGGGGGATTGGAATCCCGACCGTGACATCCCAGGTTCCCGGCTCGCCCGTGATCGTGTGCCGAGCTATTCCAAGATCAAGGTCAGGAAGATAAGAGAGCCCGGCCTGCTTCCTGATCAATGCCTCCCGATCCATCGCGTACCTGGTCCAGGTGATCTCCGGCCTGTTGGACAGTGCCTGGGTAGTCAGCGTATCGAGTGAGGGAAGGTCATAGATAAGCCTGAGACCCTTTTCAACCTCTAACGGGGATTGCGCGTTCCGGCCCAGGAAAAAATTCAGGTCGGCCTTGTTCTTGGCTACTTCGTTGACAATCAATTGTATCTCGCCGGCAACCTTTGCTGCCTCAACCTGGGCGCGGATAACCTCTACGCGTGATGCATCCCCGGCCTCAAGTTTGATGCTGGTTTTTTCCAGGAAATCCTGAGCCAGCTCGAGGTTCTTTTCGGCGTAACGGTATTTCTCCTGGCTGAGCAGAACATTGAAAAAGGCCTGCTTAACCCGATAAGCAAGATCGATCTTCACCATTTCGGCCTCCATCAGCACCTGATCCGATTCTTTCAAGGCAATCGAGGTGTTGATTTTTCGTTTACCCGGGAAAAGAACTGACTTGCCGATTCCCATATACATCTCTCCAGAACCCTTGAAATCCAGCAACTTGGGTTGCAGGTCCGAGTCAATGCCAAAAGTAGGCTGGGATAACGCCCTGGCCTGATTCACCCGGGCCAGGGCGGCCTGGTACTGCTGATGGCTGGCCTCGACCAGGGGGTTTTCATTGAGTGCCACCAACAGACATTGTTCAAGGGTCAAAGGGCTGACCTGAGCCCTCAGCATAGGGCTTGTCGCGATGAAAACCAACAAGGTGACTACGAAAAACCGGTCCAGGCAGTGGAATTGTCCGTAGCGGATCATTTACGAATGGATTAAGTCAATAGGAAATAAACAGCCAATAACGTTTGGAAATGCCCTGAAAACAAATGAAGCAGGGGGTGGCTACCCCGTTGGGTGGTCTGCTTGAATGGACGGCCGGGGTGGGGCCCGGCCGTTATGCAACTGGCTGTACCCGGCGGTAACAATGCCGGGGAGGTTCAATGCCAAGGGGATTAGATTGAATTGGCGGACCAGCCTGGCCAGGCAAATGGCTGCCAAAACCAGCACCAGAACCTGGCTGATCATATCGAGGTAGAGCAGATCCGATGCCGAATGGTTATGATTGGAGAATGGCTGGTTTGGGCCGGAGGGTTTCGAGTAGGGGTGCGAATGCTCGATGAGGGTCCCGTTTTTCAGCAAGTGAAAATGCCAGTTGGCCGCACTGTTGTAATAGATTAAGAACAGTGCTGGGATCAAAATGGTCAGAACAAGGCTTCTGATTTTCCTATTTATACCCATTTGCCGGCGTGCTGAATTCAGGAAATTCATTTCAAATATAGCACAAACCGGGATGAGTCGAAGAATCTGTTATAAAACAGCAAAAGGAGACCTCTGGAGATCTCCTTTTGCTTATAAAATTGAATTAATGCTTATTGACTGGCCATCTGGCTGATCTACCTGAACCTCCTGCCCCCTCCACGGCCATAACCCATTCCGGCTCCGGCAGCGCAGTACTTGCCTGCTCCGCGGCCCGGGGCTACCATTCCGGCGCCACGACCGGGAGCCATCATTCCGGCACCGCGACCCGGCCGGTAAATTGTAACCCCAGCATCGTTCAGAAGTTTGTCGACTTCACCCCGGTGCTTAATCAGCAGCATATCCTTTTCAGTTCTAAGCTCAATCCATTCCGCCTGGTCTGCCGTGGTGCGCATCTGGGTCCTCATCGCATCCATTTTGGCGATATGGTCAGTCCGCATCAGGTCAAGTTTGGCCTTCTGCTCTTCATTTAGTGACGAGTAGTTGATGCAGGTTCCCGTCCCGCGCCCATATCTCACCTGGGCCTGGAGGGCGATGGTCCCGGCTGCGATCAGCAGCACTGCCATCATTAAGATTCTTCCGTTTCTTTTCATCTTTTCTATGATTAATTGTTTAATAGTTATTCATTTACTAATGGTCGCCCCCGCCAGCCGCGTCCGCGGTCGGCCGGTGGACCGGCACCCTGCCGCCGACCCTGTCCCCGCGGCACCAGGACATCCCCCTCGGGGTTGATCACGGTACGCATTATTTGATAAAGCATCCGCTGCTGATCCCCCGTACAATGGGATTTTAATCCGAGGTAATGGTCAACGGTTCGTTTTTTTAACGCCACGTGCCAGGACCCGATCGCTTCGGACAGCGAGTCGAGAACGGCCTGGTCGGGCTGATCCTTGTCCATTTCCAGGAGAAGTTCGTCCCTCAAAAGACTCATTCTTGAACTAATGGATTTTGCCTCCCTGCCATATTCCATACTCAGCCTGCGGAAGGCCTCCTGCTGTTCTGGGTTCAGCCCCAGCTGTTCGGTCAGGAAGAGTACCCGCTGGGTTTCCGGTAGCGTGATCGAATCCATTGGGATGATTTCCTGCCCGGATGGGGCTGGTTGCCGGTCATCCCGGTTGATGTGAACCAGAACGGTGGCAACGGTGGCGATGTTTGTAACCAACAGGAAGAGAATCAGTCCGGTGATCAGGTTTTTTCTTATCATTGTGCTGCCTCCTCCTAATTAATATCCCAAAAAGAATATTTCCATCGGTTCCTCGTTCAAATCGCTGATCATCAGGCTGGTAATATCGACTTCATAGCCGGAATGCGATTGGCTTTCCGTCAGCACCCGGCCAATCCCGACTCCCCCGATCAGGCCGGCCAGGATGAAGAGGCTCAAAACAATGGCCGGGATCAGCCTGATCCGGGCCTTTTGTATACTGGCAGCGACGGACTGCTCCTGGAGGTGCCCCAGAACCCGGGTGGCCAGGAAAGGATCGGGTTCGATCGCCTTGTCGACGATAATCCCCGAAAGGACATCCTCAAGAAACCCCTGATAGGAACGGCACTCCGGGCATCCATCCAAATGCTGGCGAATGATTTCCGCTTCGTTTTCCGGAAGCTCCTTGCGGAGATAGGGAACCAGGTTGATTCTGTTTTTTTTGCAGCTCATTGTTGGGCAGTCTATAGGGTTAGAAACTATTGAGTGGTAAAACTTGCGTTGTCATCCGTTTTTTTTGTAACAGTGCCATAATTTTTTCTGCAGGTTCTTTCTCGCCCTGAAGAGCAGGGACTCAACCGACGATAACGAAACATTCATCACTTCGGCAATCTCCTTATAAGAGAGGTCATCATATTCGGAGAGGACGAAGGCGGTGCGCTGTTTTTCGGGGATCGATCCGATGGCGGCGTGGAGGATGCGCGACCGGTCGGATTGCTCCATTTGTTGCGCCGGGTCTGACTGGCCGGTATCCGGCAGGTTAAGGGTCGAGTAGCCGGGCCCCTTTTCTTCCGGCAGGTCGATACTGAAGGTCTGGGCCCTTTTCTTGCTGCTTCTCAAATGGTTGAGCGAGCGGTTAACCGTAATGCGATAGATCCAGGTACTAAGGCCCGCCTGGAATCGGAAGTGGTGAATATTCCTGATGATGTCAATCAGGACCTCCTGCGTGAGGTCGCGGGCATCCTCTTCGTTACGTACAAATCCTCGCGCTGTCCTCAGTATCCTTGGCTGAAAGCGGTCGACCAGGATCCGGACAGCCGATTCCTCTCCATTCCGGACCCGTTCGATCAGATCTTTTTCGTCCATCCGCTGATTTTCATTCCATCAAGTTAACCCTTTTGAAACGGATTGGCCAGAAAACTTGCGGAGGTGGAGCAAAAAAACCTGGCTACCCCGTGAGACCTCCCCGGAAAGGGGAACCGGGGTTGTACTGATTTATAAAACAAGACAACGATTCCTTGTTCGCCATCAGGGTTAGGTCGAACTTTAGGAAATTCTTGAAACTTAATAATCCTATGCGATGTACAAGGTTATCACTTTCCTTCTATTAATTATCCTGACCGTGCCTGTCCTTGATGGTCAGGTTTTGATGGTCAGGTCCAACCTTCCAGCCTATCTGAAAGCCGATGCTGGTCCCAACCAAACCGTCGTCCTTGGTGATAGCGTCCGT
>JAWOHI010000201.1:0-3186 GCA_046485255.1 Bacteroidales bacterium | reverse complement strand
GGCCAGGACCTCTTTATCCGTTGCCGTGTTTCCCGGCAGGTAATCCAGGATGACCAGCAGTTTCTGGCCGGTCGGCAGGTTGATGAAGTCGCCCGGATTGAGTGAGAGCTGGTAATATCCCGCGTCGGGTCCATCGAAGAGGCTAAGGAAGACCCCGTTGCTGGCGGGAAGGTCCATCTGGATCGTCGGGTGCTTGACCACGTCGGAAGCCGGGAGGTAAGCCCTCAGGAAGGCCCCGAACTCTTCGTCATAGCCGGGCGACAGGGTTTCGGAGACGGAATGGAGGGTCGGGTTGGCGAAGCCGTTATCCTCCCAGACGAACAGGTGCAGACCGGGATCGGGGTTGGAGGCCATCAGCAGCCAGGAGGGGAGCCCGGCTTCCACGCGCCCTTGCAAAGGGGTGACCGGAACCAGATAGGTGATCTTGACTTTCCGGGTTTCGTTTTTGGTAATGGGATAGACCCGCAGCTGGTAATGGCTGGCCCCGTTCTTATAGAGCACGGACGGGTCCTGGCGCCTGTTGACGATTCCTTCATAAATATCTGAGGCCGACCAGCGGTCAATGAGGCGGCCCTGGACGATGTCATCCCCCACCCACAGCCAGGAATCCAGAACGATAGCCCCGGCGGGCAGGTCGAAATCCTGGACCACTTCAAGTTTGTCCTCGGCGTTGAAATTGGTCTGGGATGCTGAATAAGTGAGATAAAGGCCATACTGCAGGTAGAGCCCCGCCGGCCTGACGGTCAGGGTTGCCTCGGTGATGACGCCCTGCTGCCAGTACCAGGTATATTGTGGATTGTTGATCCACAGGGTGTTCTGTGCCTGAACCGACAAGATTGCTGTAAACAGCAGGGCAATGGTCAAACGAATTTTTGTTTGCATTGTATCGTTATTTTTTAATGCGGATGATTCCTTTTCCCGGTTTCGTGACGCGGCCGATCCTGGCCGCACCCTCCACGCCGGCCTCTTTCAGGGCCAGGAGGATCTCGGCGGACTCTTCGTGGGGGACGGATACGAGCAGTCCGCCGGATGTCTGGGCATCACAAAAAGCTAATTGTTCATTCTCATCAAAGGTACCCATCCAATCCATCCATTGTTCCACAAAGGCCAGATTGTTTTTAGTACCTCCCGGCACCGAGCCGGCGGCGATCAGCTGGAACAGGTCATCCATCCAGGGGATCGACCGGTAATCGATTTCCACGTCCATCTGGCTCCCTCGCGCCAATTCCAGGAGGTGCCCGGCGAGCCCGAAGCCGGTGACGTCGGTACAGGCGTGAACCTGGTGCTGATGCAGGATGTCGGCTGCTGTCTTGTTCAGGGCCGCCATCTGCCGGTAGAGCCGGTCGGCCTGCCCTTCGGAGAGCAGCCCGCGCTTGAGCGAGGTGCTGTAGACGCCCGTACCGACAGGCTTGGTCAGGATCAGGTCGTCGCCCGGGCGTGCTCCGGCATTGGTCCAGATCCGCTGCGGATGGACCTTGCCGGTCACGACCATACCATATTTCGGCTCCGTATCCTCGATCGTATGACCGCCGAGGATGGGGATCCCGGCTTCGTCGGCCTTATCCTGCGCTCCTTTGAGGATGTCGCGCAGCACCTGCAGATCGAGCCGCCTGACCGGGAAGGCGACGATGTTCAGGGCGAACAGGGGTTGTGCTCCCATTGCATAGATATCGCTCAGGGCGTTGGCCGCCGCGATCGCACCGAACCGGTAGGGGTCGTCCACCACCGGGGTGAAGAAGTCGACCGTCTCCACCAGTGCGGTTTCATCGTTGATCCGGTAAACGGCGGCATCGTCGGCTGTTTCGGGACCGACGAGAATGTCGGGGTGCGATAGGACCTTCAGGTCGCGTACCACTTTTTCCAGGTCCTGGGGCCGCAGCTTGCAGGCGCACCCCAGTCCGTGCGTGAACTGGGTGAGCCGGATGGTCTCCGGCTTTGGGGTAACCCGTGAACCGGTCTGCTCCGGCGACAGGGCCCTTACGGCCTCAATGATCAGTCCGGCAGCCTCTTCGATCTCCCCTTCGGTGTTGAACCGTCCGGTGGAGAGCCTGACGGTGCCCATCGCGACATCATCAGGCACGCCCATCGCCCCGAGGACGGAGGATACGGTCACCTGGTCGGCGTGGCAGGCGGCCCCGGCAGATGCGGCCACCCGGTCCAGCGTGCCCAGCAGGGTGACGGCCTCGATGCCCGGGAACCCGATGCTCAGGGTGTTGGGCAGCCGCTCGTCGGGATGGCCGTGGACCACGGCATCGGGGAGCGCTTCGGTAAGCCGCTGCTGCAGGCGGTCGCGCAGGTGCCTCAGGTGCCGCGAGTGGCGGTCGAGGTTCGCCCCGGCCAGCTCGCAGGCCTTGCCCAGACCGGCAATCTCGAGCACATTCTCCGTACCGGGTCGGCGATTCTGCTCGTGGTCGGCGCCGTGGATCAATTTTTCCAGCTTAACGCCCTGCCGGATGTACAATGCTCCGATACCCTTGGGCGCATAGAGCTTATGACCCGCCACCGTCAGCAGGTCGACATTCAGCCGGCCGGCATCGACCGGTATCTTGCCGACACTCTGGGCGGCATCGGTATGGATGATGATGCCCTTTGCCCTGGCTATCCGGCCGATTTCCGCCACCGGCTGGATCGTCCCGGTCTCATTGTTGGCGTGCATCACCGATATCAGTATCGTGGCAGGGGTGATCGCCCGCTCTACATCCGCAGGATCCACCAGGCCGTGGCGGTCGACCGGCAGGTAGGTGACCCGGAAGCCCTCCTTTTCCAGGTAGCGGCACACCTCCAAAACGGCCGGGTGCTCAACCAAAGTGGTGATGATATGGTTACCACGATGACGATGAGCCCGGGCCACCCCCTGGATCGCCAGGTTATTGGATTCGGTGCCTCCACTGGTGAAGATGATCTCATAGGGATGGACGCCGATCAGCCTGGCTACCTGATCCCTGGCTTTCTCAACCGCGAGCCGGGTTTCGGTTCCATACCGGTGCATACTGCTCGGATTGCCAAACCTGTGTCAGTCCGCATGGCTCCAGATTTTTTAAGAACTTTAGCGAAGTTAAAATACACTGGGATACAGTGTAAACAAAGGAGGACAATCAAATGGAATTTTTAACAGAAGTGCGCTGGTCGCCTTATGCGGCTGGGATTGGCATTGGCATCCTGAGTTGGTTTACTTTTCTCATCTCC
>JAWOHI010000122.1:0-9844 GCA_046485255.1 Bacteroidales bacterium | reverse complement strand
GGCCTACATCAGTTCGGGAACCTGGTCGCTGATGGGAATCGAGACCGAACAGCCCATCCTGACCGACAGCAGCTTCAACCACCTCTTTACCAATGAAGGAGGGGTTGGCCAGAAGGTCAGGTTCCTGAAAAATATCTCCGGCCTATGGCTCCTCCAGGAGTGCAAGCGGATCTGGGATCTACAAGAAGTTACCGATTATGCCGCCCTGGTTCAGGAAGCTACCGATGCAGAGCCGTTACGCTCGGTCATCGACCCGGACGATCCCGCTTTCCTGAATCCGCCCGATATGCCGGAAGCCATTCGTGGTCACTGCAGACGGAACGGCCAGCCCGAGCCCCGTACCAAGGGCGAATTTGCCCGCTGCATACTGGAGAGTCTGGCGCTGAAGTACCGGTTGACGCTCGACCAGCTCCGGGAGGTGAGCCCCCACCCGATCGAAAAGATACACCTGATCGGCGGCGGATCACTTAACCGGCTCCTTTGCCAGCTCACCGCCGATGCCACCGGCCTGCCCGTCATAGCTGGCCCCGCCGAAGCCACCGCCCTCGGCAACATCCTGGTCCAGATCGCCTCCCACACCGGGAAAACCGACCTCCCTACCCTCCGCGGCATCGCACTGAACTCCGTCAACACAATAACCTATACCCCTCAAACCTGATACCCGACACCTGATACCTGATACCTTCCATGCTTCTCGGACTCGACATCGGTTCTTCCTCCATCAAGGCCTCCCTCGTGGATGCCACCACCGGCCTCATCGTAGCCACCGCCCAGTCGCCCCAAACCGAACTGGAGATACTGGCTCCAAAGCCCGGCTGGGCTGAGCAGCACCCCGAAACCTGGTGGGAGCACGTGCTCAGTGCCCTGCGGATGCTGAAAACGGAAACAGGCAGTCTCGGAAGGGTTAAAGCCATCGGGATCTCCTACCAGATGCACGGACTGGTCGCGGTCGACAGCGACGGACAGCCGGTCAGGCCATCCATCATCTGGTGCGACAGCCGCGCCGCTGCATATGGGCAACAGGCCTTCGAACGGCTGGGCACAGATTACTGCCTGGGGCGGCTGCTCAACAGTCCCGGCAACTTCACCGCCTCCAAGCTGGCCTGGGTGAAAGAGAACGAGCCCGACACCTATCGCCGTATCGACAAGATCATGCTGCCGGGGGATTACATCGCCTCAAAGCTGACGGATGAGATCCGGACTACCGTCACCGGCCTCTCCGAAGGGATCCTCTGGGACTTTCACGAGAACGCACCTTCTAAAAAACTAATTGATTACTACGGGTTTAACCCGAGACTCATTCCCGATCTCGTCCCGGTTTTCGGCCCTCAAGGTGTGATTACCGGTCACTGGTCACGGATCACAGGCATCCCCGCAGGGGTGCCAATCACCTACCGCTCCGGCGACCAACCCAACAATGCACTCAGCCTCAATGTATTGGAACCTGGTGAACTGGCTGCCACGGCCGGCACGTCCGGGGTGATCTATGGCATCCTCGACCGGGTGAACCACGATCCGCTGTCGCGCGTCAACGTCTTCGCCCACGTCAACCACCAGCAGCCCGACACCCGCCTGGGCGTTTTGCTCTGTGTGAACGGCACGGGCATACTCTACTCCTGGATCAAGAAGTTACTGGAAGGCAGCGGGTTGGATTACCAGGAAATGAATCGCCTGGCCGCCAAGGCGCCTCCCGGCTCAGACGGGCTGATGATCTTTCCCTTTGGGAACGGCGTGGAGCGCATTCACCAGAACCGCCCCTTCGGAGGCCGCATCGAAGGGCTCGACTTCAACCGCCATCAGCGCTCCCACCTGCTGCGGGCTGCCCAGGAGGGCATCGTCTATGCGCTGAATTACGGATTTGAAGCGATGAAAGAGATGGGGGTCCGGACGGAGACCGTCAAGGCCGGAAACGCCAACCTCTTCCTGAGTCCGCTGTTCAGGCAGATCTTTGCCGCCGTTACCGGCACCACCATCGAGCTCTATGACACCGACGGCGCCACCGGAGCCGCCCGCGGCGCCGGCATCGGGACAGGCATCTACGCATCTCCCGCCGAAGCCTTCAAGGCCCTCCGCATCATCGAACGGATCGAACCGGATGAGCAACTGCGCCAACACTACTCCGAAAGCTATAAGAGATGGAAAGAACGAATGGAAAAGGAAATTCGTGACGCGTGAAGCGAAACCGACAACCGACAACCGTAAATTGTAAATCGTAAATCGTAAATCGTAAATAACTATGTTTACCGAATTCTTCCCCGGCATCGACCCGATCCGCTACGAGGGTCCTGGCAGCGACAACTACTTGTCGTTCAAGTATTATGATGAAAATTACGTGGTAGCTGGCAAGACGATGAAAGAGCATTTCCGTTTTGCAATGGCTTACTGGCACAGCATGTGCAATGCCGGTGACGATCCCTTTGGCAAGGGGACGCGGAAATTCCCGTGGGAAGTGGCCGGCGACCCGATGCGGAGCGCGGAGGGCAGGCTTCACGCCGCTTTCGAGTTTATGGTGAAGATGGGCATCCCGTTCTACTGTTTCCACGACCGCGACCTGGCCCCTGAAGGGGACACCGTGGAGGAGTCGGAGAGCAACCTGAAGAGACTGGTAGAGCTGGCCGGGCGCAAACAGGAGGAGACCGGGGTCAGGCTTCTCTGGGGGACGGCAAACCTCTTCTCTCATCCAAGGTATATGAACGGGGCCGCGACCAATCCGGATTTCAGCGTGGTGTGCCACGCCGGCGCGCAGGTCAAGGCCGCCCTCGACGCCACCATAGCCCTTGGAGGCAGCAACTACGTGTTCTGGGGCGGCCGGGAGGGCTACTCCTACCTGCTCAACACCGATATGAAAAAAGAGCTGGAGCATCTGGGCCGATTCCTGCAGATCGCACGTGATTACGGGCGTAAAGCCGGCTTCACGGGAACCTTCCTCATCGAGCCCAAGCCAATGGAACCCTCTCTGCATCAGTATGATTTCGATGCGGCGGCCGTGATCGGGTTCCTGCATAAGCACGGATTGGAGAAGGATTTCAAGCTCAACGTCGAAGCCAACCACGCCACCCTGGCCAACCACAGCTTCGCCCACGAGTTGCGAACTGCCGCCGATGCCGGGCTGTTGGGCAGCATCGATGCCAATCACGGTGAATCGCTAAACGGCTGGGATACAGATAATTTTCCCACCAATCTGTACGAGGCGATCGAGGCGATGATCGTGCTGCTGGAGTCCGGCGGCCTTGGAACCGGAGGGTTTAATTTTGATGCCAAGGTGAGGCGCAACTCCACCGATATGGAGGACCTCTTCATTGCCCACATCGCCGGGATGGACACCTTCGCCCGCGCCCTCCTGATCGCCGACAAGCTGATCAGCGAGGCCCGGATCACCGATTTCCGTGACAACCGCTACCTCTCTTTCCACGAGGCCGATGGGCAAGCCTTCGAGGCCGGGAGCCTGACCCTCGAGGACCTGCGCGAGCTGGCCATCGAGAAAGGAGAACCCGACCTGCAGTCGGGCAAGCAGGAGCTCATCGAATCGATCATCAACAACGCGATCTGAAGCTGTTAAAAGATGTTAACCTGACGGTTTTTCCGGCGTAATTGCGGGGAAAGAAGTTATTTTAATGCACTAAACCAAATCTCACTTCATAATGAAAACCTTGAACGCATACCGGCCACTGGTTCTCCTGGCCGCCATCCTCCTTGTCACCGTTTCCGCCTCCGGGCAATTCCGCGGGAGAGGATCCCAGATCACCTGGTTGGACGACACGCATTACATTGAAATGCAGAAAGATAAATCCGGCAAGGATGTGATGATGAGCGTCGATGCCGCTACCGGCAAGGCCAAGCCCTACAAGGCTCCCCCGGTTGAGACATCGCTGAGGGAGATGCTCCCCGAGGGGTTTGAAGCGGGCTCGATGGCCGCCACCGCACCGGATGGCACCACCGCCATACTGAACAAGGGCAACGACCTCTACCTGCTTAGCCGGACGGGATCGGGAGTCAGGAGGCTCACCGCCACCGTCGAACCGGAGATGAACCCCCGCTATTCGCCCGATGGAAGCCGGATCGCCTTCACAAGGGCCAACGACCTGTACGTGATCGACCTGGATAGCGGCCTGGAGAGACGACTCACCTACGACGGCACCGACCTGATATACAACGGTTGGGCCTCCTGGGTCTATTTTGAGGAGATCCTGGGCCGGGGCTCACGCTACGCCGCCTTCTGGTGGTCGCCCGACAGCAAGAAGGTCTCCTTCCTGAGGTTCGACGACAGCACCGTGCCCCTCTTCGTCCTGATGCGCGCCGACAGCCTCCACGGAGCACCCGAATTCACACGCTACCCCAAACCGGGTGATCCAAACCCGCTCGTAAAACTCGGTATCGCCGACGTGGAAACACTCAAGGTTGCCTGGGCTAAATTCGACGAGCAGATCGACCAATACATCGCCTGGCCGTTCTGGAAGGCCGACTCGAAAGAGATGCTGATCCAGGTACTCAACCGCGACCAGAACCATATGCAGTTCTTTATGGTCAATCCGGAGAGCGGGGATGTCAAGAAGATCTATGACGAACAGCGCAAATCCTGGATCGATTTCTTCGAGGATATCTTTGTACTGAAAAACAATACGGGCTTCATCCTGAAGAGCTACAAGACCGACTGGGAAAACCTCTACTATTATGGATGGGACGGGACCCTCAAGGCCAAGCTGACCGACGTGAAATGGCGAGTCAGCGGTATCACCCGCGTGGATGAAGAAAAGGGGATCGTCTACTTCACCGGTCGCGGTCCCGAATCCACCGAAAACCACGCCTACCGGGTCAACCTGGATGGTACCGGCTTCGTGCAGCTCACCGATGGGGGCGGCAGCCACACCGTCAGCCTCTCCCCCGGCGGCTCCTACCTGATCGACAACTGGAGCAGCACCACGGTGCCGGGCAAAAGAGAGCTCCGCGACAAGGACGGCAAGCTGGTGAGGCTCCTTAACGAGACCACCTTCGAATTTGATCCGGCCAAGCACGCCCGAACCGAATATGTCCGCATCCCATCCACCGACGGCTTCCAGCTGCCGGCCCTGATTACCTACCCGGTCAATTTCGATGCGACGAAAAAATATCCGGTCGTTTTCACCATTTACGGCGGTCCCGATGCCGGCGGCATCCGGAACTCTTTCGCCGGCGGCAATCCGGGCTGGTACGCACAGAACGGGATCATCACCATCAATGTCGATCACCGGGCTTCGGGCCACTTCGGCAAGGCCGGCCTCGACTATATGTGGCGCAACCTGGGCAAATGGGAGATGGTTGATTACGGCGAAGCGGTCAAGTGGCTGCGCACCAAGCCCTACGTGGATGAAACCCGGATGGGCATCACCGGCGGTTCATACGGCGGCTACACCACCTGCTTGGCCTTGACGGCAGGAGCAGATCTCTGGACGCACGGGATCGCCAATTACAGCGTAACCGACTGGAAACTATACGATAACGTCTATACCGAGCGCTTTATGGACACCCCGCAGGACAACCCCGAAGGCTATGAGGCCGGCTCGGCAATGACCCACGCCGACCAGCTCAAGGGCAAGCTGTACATCATCCACGGGGAGATGGACGACAATGTCCATATGCAGAACTCCCTCCAGCTGGTCAGCAAATTGCAGGACCTCGGCAAGGAATTTGAGTTTATGATCTACCCCAACGGCCGGCACGGCTGGGGAGGCGCCAAAGCCACCCACTTCAGGGACCTTCAGAACAAGTGGTGGTTGAAGGAGTTTTTTGGGAAATAGATTTGCAGGGGCACAGGGGCACGGGGGCACAGGGGCACGGGGGGGAGACCTGATACCCGAAACCTGATACCTTTTTAATATTCAATTATCCTGTATTTCCTCAGTTTTGGTTCTATGGCAAACTTCAGTCGTGAAGCCTGATCCAGGTAAACTTTTGTTTTGACCAGATTGGATTTGCCGGCAATCAGGCCAATCCCGTTATCGATGTTATCGTACGGATTATAATTGAAGTCATTGATTCCGTCCTTATAAGCTATGTAATTATAAAAGGCCTGATTCCCTGTCAGTACATCAATGCGGAACGGGCCGAAATAACGCCGGATCACATCTGAACGCACCTCGAGATTCTGATCAAGGATTTGAACAATCAGCTCATAGGGGATCTTGATCTCATAGTATTGTCCGTTATAATGGATCTCACTGGTTTTTTGAATGGAGAAGGCCTTTGTTATGGTTGTATCGGCAAACTGTTCTTTAATTTCAAATCTGACATCAATTTCATTCCAGGCGTCTCCCGACCATTGCACCCGTAAAGGATTTTCAGGATAGATAAAAATGTAGGTCTGGGCCCGATCGGGAGACCAGATTCGGGGAGGCGACACCAGAGACGTCTCACAGGTGGCTACAGGCAGACCGGGAACTTTAACGGTGACCATTAGGTCGCTATAAAGCAGGAATTGAACCAGTATAGTTTCCGGATCTGAAGGATCGTGGATATCCTGGAGCAAATCGATCTCAAAACGGAAAACATCAAAACTCTCCGAATTAAAAGTTCCGGCATCCTTGTTTGATACCAAGCAGCGTTCCACGGGCAGGTTGATCAGTTTGCCGGTCCTTATTTCCTTCACGGCCACTGTAACAGCAATCGAATCAAAATAGAGGGAGTCCCTATTCCGTGCAGTTTCACCGGGCGGTTTCAAACCCGAAAAGACCCTGCCGATCCTGATATGATGTACTGAATCATTAGAATCGATAATGCCATATATCACCGGCTGACTAACAAATCCATCAGTCTGGATTACCAGGTCAGCTTCGCACGCGGTCAAAACAAGACCCCCGAGAATCAAAATACCCATTATTCTTTTCATAATCAGAACATTCCATTTGCGGGGGACAAACGGTTCATCATTGTGAAGTTGATTGATCGTAACGGGGACAGACAAAGGTATAAGAAATCGTTGGCAGTATCAAATCTGCAGAGGGCGATTATCTTTACACACAGATTACTTAAACCTGCGAAACCTCCGCCCTGATGAAATTGTCCGTGATCATCCCTGCCTATAATGAGCAGGCAACCATTTACCGCATCCTTAAACTGGTGGGTACAGTGGGCCTGATCAATGAAATGGAGAAGGAATTAGTGGTAATTAACGACTGCTCGACGGATCAAACCGGGCTGGAGGTTGAACGATTCCGGTCGGATCATCCCGAGGTGGAAGTCAACTACCAGGTACACGAGAAAAACAGGGGCAAGGGCGCCGCCATTCGTGCGGGGATTCAGGCTGCCACGGGCGATTTAGTCATCATCCAGGATGCCGACCTGGAGTACGATCCGCGTGAATTCAACCTGCTGCTGAAGCCGGTGGTGGAGGGTTTTGCCGACGTGGTTTACGGGACCCGCTTCGGTGGCGACAAGCCACACCGGGTCCTGTTCTATTTTCATTCGGTCGGGAACAAGTTCCTGACCTTCCTCTCCAACCTATTGACCAACATCAATATATCCGACATGGAGACCTGTTACAAGCTTTTCCGTGCGGATATCATCAAGCATATCAGGCTAAAGGAGAACCGGTTCGGTTTTGAGGCCGAGGTGACGGCCAAAATCAGCCGGATTCCCGGCATTCGGATCTATGAGGTGGGGATTTCGTACTACGGGCGGACCTACGCCGAGGGCAAGAAGATCAACTGGAAGGATGGGTTCAGAGCCATCTACTGCATTATCAAGTACAACCTCTTCAGTAGATGACGGAACACGCGTTCAGACCGGTCGACCCACAGGGGGAGGAGACCTTGAAGATCATCCTGGTGGCCAACCGTTTCAACCGGTGGATGTATGAAACCATCCGGCCTTGGTGCCGGGGCGAGATTCTTGAGATCGGGAGCGGCATCGGCAACATCTCCGATTTTTTCATCCGTGAGGGTGCCTCCATTCACCTGTCTGATATCCGGGAAGGGTATTGCCAGAAATTGACAGAGCATTACGGACATCATCCAAACGTAACCGGGATTGAGACCATCGACTTGGCCGACAAGGAGTTCGACCAAAGATACAGGCACTTGCTCAACCGGTTCGATACCGTTTTCGCACTCAATGTGGTCGAGCATATTTTCGACGACCAGCTGGCCTTGACCAACTGCCACCGGTTGCTCAAGCCCGGCGGCCGGGTGGTGATCCTGGTGCCGGCCTACCAGTGGCTTTACAATAATTTCGATCGTGAGCTGGAGCACTACAGGCGGTATAACCGGAAGAACCTCGGAGAGCTGCTTAAATCGACGAACTTCAATGTAATTCACAGCCAGTACTTTAACGCTGCCGGTATGGCCGGTTGGTTCGTATCGGGCAAGATCCAGCGGCACCGCATGATCCCGCTTGGGCAAATGCGCCTGTTCAACCGGCTGGTTGTGATTTTTAGGCTGATTGACAAATTGATTTTCCATTCGGTTGGGATCTCGGTCATTATGGTTGGAAAGAAAGGCTGATCGATCAGGATATAGTATTCAGGGAGTATGAAGGTGAAGGTTGGCAATAGGGCGGTTGTCGTGGTTGTCGTGGTGGCGGTGGCAATGGTGCTGGTCATTGTCCAGCTCCTGGCCACGGGCATCACCGGCGAGACCGACTCCATCGCCCACTACCAGCTCGCCCGGTATGCGTTCAAATACCCGGGATTCTTCCTCGACCATTGGGGCAAGCCCCTGTACACCATTCTGGCCGCGCTCCCGGCTCAGCTGGGCTATACGGGTGCCATCGCCTTCAACCTGGCCTGCGGGCTTGGCAGCGGCTGGCTGGCTTACGCCATCGGCCGGAAGCTGGGCTACCGGCACGCCTGGGCAGCCATTCCGTTCACGGTGTTTATGCCGGTGTACCTGTTCGTGATGTACTCGAGCCTCACCGAGACCCTCTTCAGCCTGGTCCTGGTTGGGGCCATCTACCTGTTTGTCAGCCGCCGGTTCATCTGGTCGGCCGTGCTGGTATCACTGCTCCCCTATGTCAGGACCGAAGGGGTGATGTTCATCGCCCTGTTCATTCCAGCATTGGCTTGGATGAGGCAGTACCGGGCCTTGCCGTTCCTGGTTACCGGATTCATCATTTTCGGGTTAGCCGGTTTGAGGCAGTATGGTGATTTTCTGTGGTTTATCACGGAAATGCCCTACAGCGTGAGGAGCTCCGAACTTTATGGGCAAGGATCTTTCTGGTACTATTTCGGGGAGATGGATTACATCGTGAACTCCCCGCTCCTGATCCTGATCCTCATTGGCTTGCTGGTGATGAGCCTCGATTTTTACCGCAAAAGAAAGAATCTCAGGGATATCGGGCTGGTGACCACCTGGATGCTGATCATTCCGGCGGCCGTCGGGTTCATCCTGGCCCAGAGCTACCTGTGGTGGAGGGGACTGGGCATCCTGGCCTCCCTGCGGTTCGTGGCCTGTATCCTGCCGCTGGGCGCCCTTATGGCCCTCGCCGGCTTCGACCGGATGATGGAGAAGTTGCGAGGCATCCGGATCCTCTACCTGGTATTCGGTGCCTTCATCCTTTGGCTTACCGTCTCACGTCCTTTCAAATACGATGTTCTGCCTATGAGATCGGGGCCCAACAATGCCGTGATGGAAGAGCTGGCCGACTGGATCAGGGCATCGGACCATTCAGGCAAGCGAGCGATCTACAGTGATCCGCTTTACCCCTTTTACGTTGACATTGATCCTTTCGACCCACAGGCGTGTATCAAGATATATAGTTTTGAGGGCGTGAACTATGCGGCCCTGCTCAAGCCCGGGGAACTGCTCGTCTGGGATCCCCAGTTTGCCGGGCATGAAGGCCGCCTTGCGTTTGACAGCCTGATGAACAATCAGAA
>JAWOHI010000106.1:0-7608 GCA_046485255.1 Bacteroidales bacterium | reverse complement strand
TGGTGAGACGGGCCATCGTGATGGTCGTGTTCAGGATTGGACTTTGGGCAATCGCCCAGCCTCCTTTTCTGCTCCGGCTTCTTCCAATCATGCCAGATGCAATATCCTATCCGGTTGCGCAACCAACCGTCCAATTCATTGAGCTTGTTGCCACCTGGGGATCAAGAAGATCCAACCCGTATACCGGAATTTTATGATCCGATATTTGATTACCTCGCATCGATAGGGTTTGAGATCATTTGACCTTATAATGTCATCAATCCTTCACCTCCAGTTAAACCAAAAATAGAATTCCCCCCCTATGGACCCCGACGAATTCAAAAAACACGCGGAGAAACTGATCAGGGAGCACAACACCACCGGAATGCCTGATTTTGAGGGATATTCACCACAAGAGATGCGCTTTATCCTTTATGACACCTTCGGCCCGGAAAGCCCGATTCAATTTACCAAAATGGCCGCAGCCGACTATGGCCGGGTTCCGATGCTCAACCAGGTAAAGTACCTGCTCCACCTGATCCGGGCCGGCGGCGAGATCAAGCTGACAACAAAAGGATACCTGCCGACCAAAATCGTAAAGGAAATTTATGGCCAGGGATTCCTGAAAGACGAGTATATCGAGAACGGCATTGCAAAGCTCTACAAGGAGACGGACTCGATGTCCATCAACCTGACACACATCCTGCTCAAGCTGGCGGGACTGGTCAAGAAAAGGAACGAAAAACTCAGCCTCACAAAAAACGCCCTGGATATCCTGGGTGATGATGATGCCTTGCTCAGGCTGATCTTCCTGACCTTCGCGCAACGCTTCAACTGGGCCTATTACGATGGTTACGGGGAGGAGAAGATCGGTCAGCTGGGGTATGGATTTTCACTCATCCTGCTGTCGAAATACGGGAACGAAAAGCGTTTGGACTCTTTCTATGCCGAGAAATATTTCCGGGCCCTTCCGGTGCTGCTAAATCTTCTGGAGCCAACCTATGACACGCTCGAGGCATACGCCGCACGCTGCTATTCGCTCCGCACATTCGACCGGTTCCTGGTGTATTTCGGCCTGATTGACATCTGTATGGAGGGTGATTGGACCGATCGCAAGAAATATATCGCCAAAACCGCCCTGCTTGACCAATTCATAACCTGCAACCCTGCCTGAGAAACGTCTTGATGAGAAAGCCGCTCGTAACCCTCCTCCTCCTCACCCTGGCCATTTCCCCGGCCATCGGCCAGGGTAACTTTTATGAGCGGCTGGCCGACTCGGCCCTTACCCTGACCCGGCATATCGTAACCTATGACCCGGCCTATCGGGCCATCGATTATCCCAACGGGGACGTGCCCGCCGATCGGGGAGTGTGCACGGATGTGATCATCAGGGCCTATCGTAAGCTTGGAATCGACCTGCAAAAAGAGGTTCATCAGGATATGAGGGCCCATTTCGGCCAGTACCCCAACCTCTGGGGCCTGTCGCAGACCGACAAGAACATCGACCACCGGCGCGTCCCCAACCTGATGACGTTCTTCGCACGACACGGCCACGTTAAGAAAATCACGAACAACCCGTCCGACTACGAACCGGGTGATATTGTCTGCTGGGACCTGGGCGGCGGAATACCCCACATCGGCATCGTGTCAGGAAAAAAATCCGCGGATGGACTCCGGTACCTGATCGTCCATAACATTGGCGCCGGCCAGGTGCTCGAAGACTGCCTCTTCAAGTTCAAGGTCAACGGGCACTACAGCTACAAAAAATGAGGTAATTTCGAGCGGGCTCTTCACTAACCCCGGAGGCGGGTGTGGGTGTCGGTGTGGGTGTGGGTGTGAGGAGGACGGCGGATGGCGGATGGCGAGGCCCTTGAAGATGCGCGAAGATGCCGCAATTAACGGCATCTTTGCTATTTTTAGCGACAAAACAACCCAAGTGAAATTGATGAAAACAGCGAAAACATTCATCGGCCTGATGCTCGGCTTCTGCCTGGGCAGCCCAATGGCCATCGGGCAAACCGGCGATCAGATCCTGGACGGGATAGGGGAAACCGGGCTGGTGGCCCGCTTTGTGCTGAAGGAGGATGTCCGCGATTGGTCGCGCAACAACTGGCACGGCACCCTGCAGGGCGCAGCCGGCAAGTTTGTCCCCGACGACCTGTTCGGAACCGTCCTTTCGCTGCCCGGCGACGGTGAGTCGTTCGTGTCGATCCCGGGAGCGGCGGTGGCCGGCGAGGAGTCGCTGAGCATCACCGGATGGATCTACCTGAATGCGGCAACCGCTGGACCGCTGTTTTTCGATTTCGCGCAGGGCGACCAGTCGCGCCTGTTTGTTGCCCCGACAGGTACCGCCGACAGGGAGGGATGCCAGGTACAGCTCAGGATCCCATCCGGAAAATATATAAACACCTCAGCAGCAATGACTCCCTATAAATGGAACCACCTGGCAGTGGTGATCGATGTGCCATCGAAAACGGTGACCACCTACCTGAACGGACGGCTGGCGGCGGAGACAAAAAATGTGGAAGTGTCCTCGGGCCACCTGTTCGGTCCGCAGTCGGGAGCCACCAACAAACTCTATATCGGACGGTCGGTGGCGGAGGACCCGGCCTCCTTCGTGAATGCCAAGCTGCACGACCTCCGGATCTACCGTATCCCGCTGAGCGACAGGCAGGTCGCGCGGATCCACGGCAGCGCCCTGCGAAGGGACGACGGGGGCGTCCGGATCCGCGAGGAGGCTGATAAGGATCTTCCGAAGTTTCCCGAAGAGACCCCGCAGCTCTATACGGCTTACCTGACGGCCGTTCCGGATATCCACACCGAAACCGTGGTGGGGCGGCTGCCCCGGTTGCCGCGGCACGTGCCCGGCGTGTACAGCGGCGGCCTCGAAGGTCCAAAGGTGCGTGTGCTCTGGCCCGCCCCCAAGGATAACCAGGAGGTCCTGACCCCGGGAACCTACACCGTCACCGGCCGGGTGGCCGGAACCACCCTGCAGCCCAGGGCGGTGGTTGCCGTGAAGGCCGGCAAGAAGGCGGCCGCGCCCGGACGTGCGCTGGAAATGTTTAAACTTGAGGATGTTACGCTCAATACCGACCTGCACGATCACAACACGAAGTTCATCGAAAACCGGGATAAGTTCCTGACGGGCCTGGCCCAGACCAATCCCGACAATTTCCTGTATATGTTCCGGAACGCCTTCGGGCAGGATCAGCCTGACGGGGCAAAGCCGCTGGGCGGTTGGGACAGCCAGGAGACCAAGGTGAGGGGTCAAACCACCGGCCACTACCTGACCGCCCTGGCACAGACGTATGCCGGCACCGGCCACGATCCCGCGCTGCAGGCCACCTTTGCAGCCAGGATGGAGTATATGGTCGGCGTCCTGTATGACCTGTCGAGGCGGTCGGGACAGCCCGCCAGACCCGGAGGGGAATCCGTATCAGACCCGACCCTGGTGCCTCCGGGTCCGGGTAAGCCGGGCTTTAACTCGGATCTGAGTGAGCAGGGGATCCGGACCGATTACTGGAACTGGGGCACCGGATTTATCAGCGCCTATCCGCCCGACCAGTTCATAATGCTGGAACAGGGTGCGACCTATGGAGGTGACAATGCCAAGATCTGGGCTCCCTATTACACTCTCCACAAGATCCTTGCGGGACTGATGGACGTGTATGAAGTCCGCGGCAACGCCAAAGCCCTGGAGATCGTGAAAGGGATGGGCGACTGGGTATTTGTCCGGTTGCGGCAGTTGCCCACCGAGACGCTCATCAGTATGTGGAACCGGTACATCGCCGGCGAGTTCGGGGGGATGAACGAGGCGATGGCGAGGCTCTACCGCCTGACCAACGAGCCGCGCTACCTGGAGGTGGCCCGCCTGTTCGACAATATCAGGGTATTTTACGGCGATGCCGACCACGCCCACGGCCTGGCGAAAAACGTGGATATGTTCCGCGGGCTGCACGCCAACCAGCATATCCCCCAGATCATCGGGGCGCTGGAGCTGTACCGCGACTCCGACAACCCGGATTATTGGGCCATAGCGGACAACTTCTGGCACATCGCCACCAACGACTATATGTACAGCATCGGTGGCGTGGCCGGCGCGCGCAACCCCGCCAATGCCGAGTGCTTCACCAGCGAACCCGCCACCCTCTACGAGAACGGCTTCTCATCGGGGGGCCAGAACGAGACCTGTGCCACCTATAACCTGCTCAAGCTCACCGGCTCCCTGTTCCTCTACGATCAGCGGGCCGAGCTGATGGACTATTACGAGCGCGGGCTCTACAACCACATCCTGGCGTCGGTCGATGCCAGCACCCCGGCCAACACCTACCACGTGCCCCTGCGCCCGGGTTCGGTGAAACACTTCGGCAATGCCCAAATGGACGGTTTCTCCTGCTGCAACGGCACGGCACTCGAGAGCAACACCAAGCTGCAGAGCGCCATCTGGTTCAAGAGCGCAGACAACAAGTCGCTGTACCTGAACCTCTTCATCCCATCCACCCTGACCTGGACGGACCGGCAGTTGACGGTGACGCAGGCCACCAGTTTTCCCAATGAAGATCAAACCCGACTGACGATCGGCGGCAGCGGGAAATTCGACCTGCATATCCGCGTGCCGCATTGGGCTACCAAAGGGTTCTTTGTCACGATCAACGGAAAAAAGGAGAACGTGAAAGCCGAGCCCGGAACCTATATCAGGATAAGCCGCACCTGGAAGGACGGGGATGTGGTGGAGCTCCGGATGCCGTTCACATTTTATCTGGAACCGGTTATGGATCAGCAGAATATCGCCAGCCTCTTTTACGGGCCGGTGCTGCTGGCAGCCCAGGAGCCGGAGCCGCGGAAAGATTGGCGGCAGGTCACCCTCGATGCAAAGGATATCGGCAAAACGATCTCAGGAGATCCCAAGAAGCTGGAATTCAACATCGACGGGGTGCTGTTCAAGCCCTTCTACGAAACCTATGGCCGCCACTCGGTATATCTCGATGTCAGACTGAGGTGAGTGCGGGTGTGGGTTTGGATGTGGGTGTGAATCGCTTACGCGATCTGGATCTCCCGTCCGGCGTGGATGAACAGGAGTTGCCCGACTCCATCATAGCCCAGGAATACCTCTTCCCCATCGTGTTTGGCGTGGTCGATATTGAACCCCACCAGCACCAGGCCGGCGCTGGCTGAGCGGTCGTTGACCAGCGACTTGAATGAGACCTGGTCATTGCTGATAATCCACTCGATGTTGGTTTCGGTGATCGGAAGGCGCCCGCTCTGCAAGAGGCTGATATGACTGGCCTTGAGCGACTCCAGCTCGCTCTCCCGGCACACCTGGAAAATCCGGATGGAGGATTTCTTCCAGGCGGGATGTCCCAGGATAATGTAACTGAGCAGGATCATCAGGTTGGCATTATTGTAGTCGGCACTTCGGACCCAGATATGGATTCCACCCTTGAAGTTGACCGATTTGTTCGAGCCGGCGATGATCCCGATATCGAAGTTGCCGGCATCGATCAGGGCGAGGTTGTCGACGATCGAGTCCAGCCCCTCCGGCTCGTCCTTGGCAAACTCCAGCAGGACCAGGTTGTTCTCCATTCCTGATATGCCCGGAACCTGTATCGATTGGGCGATGGCCGAAGTGTACGAGGGAGAGATCAGGGTATCGATGTAGACGTGGTTCGTTTCGGAGTCAAACCGTTCCCTCAGCTTCTCCAGTTCGAGCCGGGCCCGCTCGTCCGACTCCCTTGAAAAATAACCCGGTATCTTGTGTATGTAGGTCCCGAAACCATATTTGTAGCTGATCCAGTTGAGCGTCTGGAACGCGGCATCGCGCCTGAAGGAGCTCTCCGATATGCAGAGCGCGCTTGGCCGCCACTCCACCTGCAGTTGTTCTTTCTGTCTCTTCTGAAGCCACACCTGCAGATTACGGTTCAGCTGGAAAAAGGCGTTCAGGAAAATCTCGGCCAGCCCTTGCCTGTTTCGGTGGTGATAATTGATATACAGGTAGATGACAAACATCACGGTGACTGCCAACAGGGCATAGAAGGTGCTGATCTTGAACATCACCCAAACGGCCGCGATGAAGCCGGTCAGGGAGATGTACCATTTCGACCGGAATGATGGCCGGTAGGAGGGCGAGGAGCCGAAGTGGTTCAGGAAGGAGATCAGGCAGAGCGATCCGTAGGTCAGGAGGAAGAACATCGAAATGATCTGCGCTACCACGTTAACGTCACCCAGGGCTACAAAAACTAGGGCAATGGTGCAGGTGACGATTGAGGCGTTGAAGGGCTCGTTGTCGGCCCCCTTTCCTGCACTGAGCCACTGGTTGATCCCTTTCGAAGGAAAGGTGCTGTCGCCTGCGAGCGCCTGGAGCGTCCTGGGGGCCACCATCACCGACCCGATGGCCGAAGAGATGGTGGAAGCGGCTAGTCCCAATGGGATGATGAAAGCCCCACCCAGTGCAATCTTTCCCATTATCAACTGATGATCAAGCATTTCCTGTGGCGAGGCGGAGGAGGCCAGCTTCCAGACAATAAAGAAATAAAGGATCATCCCGATCAGCGTGGCCGTCAAGGTTCCCCGGGGGATGGAGCGGCCCGGATTCTTCAGGTCGCCCGACAAGCCAACCCCCGCCGTCATTCCGGTAAAGGCCGGGAAGATGATGGCAAAGACGATGAAGAAATCGCCGGCATTCCGGAATTGTATGTTCCCGAACGAGTAATCCGGGTTGGCGCCTGTAGTGGGCTTGCCCAGGAAGAACATCACCAGGCTCACGGCGAGGATGGCGGCCACGACATAGAGCGCCTTCACCCCCATATTTGCGCCCCTCTTCAGGATCATAAAGGCGAGGAGCCCCATCACCGGCAGGCTCACGGCCTGCCGCGGCAGGTTCCACCCGAGCGAGGAGGCGGCCCAGTCGAACAGGAACTCAAAAGCCTCGGTAAAGGCGATGACGTAAAAGGCCACGCTGATCGCCTGGCTCAGGAACAGGGCAATGCCGATGGTCCCCCCGATGTTCAGTCCGAACGACCGGCTCATTATGAAGTACTCCCCGCCACCATCAACCCGCTTGTTGGTAGCGAGTTCCGAGAGGGCCAGGGCGGTGGGTATCGTAACCAGGTGACCGACAATGATCAGCAGGATCGTCCCGATAAACCCCAGTGTGCCAACCGCATAGCCAAAACGCAGGAACAGGATGGCCCCCAGGATGGTCGAGACAGCCGTGAAGAATACCGGCGCCGTACCGAAACGCTTGTTGGATATTGGAAGTTGGACGGCCATAATATACATTCGTAGGCGATACAAGATAGGAAAAAGTGGGTGTGGGTGTGGGTGTGGAGAAAAAATCAAATAAAATGGCTAAAGATTGGAAAGAGCGGCTGGGGGTGGTTTATAGCACCAATCCGGATTATCAGTTTGAGAAAGAGGAGGATGCAGTTCCCGAGACGTTGCCTCCGAAGCAGCAGAAATTGATCGTCAGCCTGGATAAGAAGAATCGCAAAGGCAAGGCGGTGACGCTGGTCACCGGCTTCACCGGTCACCCGGACGACCTGGAAAAGCTTGGCAAGCTCCTGAAAACCAAATGCGGCGTCGGCGGTACGGTCAAGGAGGGCGAAATCCTCATCCAGGGCGACTTACGGG
>JAWOHI010000021.1:0-4210 GCA_046485255.1 Bacteroidales bacterium | reverse complement strand
GACGGCCGTTTTCGCATCAAAGATCTTGGGCACACGGTTGACTTTCGCGTTTCTTCTTTGCCCACATCATATGGGGAAAAAATAGTGATGCGTATCTTGGACACCAAGGCGGGGCTGATCGACTTGGAACAGTTGGGAATTGAAGGAAGGGACCAAGAGCTCTTGAAAAGGATCATCCAGGAGCCCCACGGGATAATTCTGGTTACGGGGCCAACCGGTTCGGGAAAGTCAACAACGCTGTATTCGGTCTTGAGGATGCTCAACAAGGAGGGAGTGAACATCATCACGCTTGAAGATCCGGTGGAGTATGTGCTTGAGGGAATCAACCAAAGCCAGGTCAAGCCGGAGATCGAATACACTTTCGCGTCCCCTGCAACAGGTGGGGCAAAGCACGGAGGAGGGCCGCGCCATCCGGAGCATGCGCAAGTTCTTTGCGGTGGCCCTCAAAGGGTTGCCTGATTATAAAGAGACGCGGGTCAGGTTATTGCGGGCAAACACTTACGCAGAGGCGGAGGAGCTGTTTGCGACTATCGTCGCACAGTGGGGCGACCTCCCCGCTCACTCGTCCTGAGCGCCGGGCAGAAAATAGCTGCGCTTCATTATCCGGATCGGAATATAGGAGGCCAGCAGGCCGATCACCCCGACCATCAGCGTAACCATCATAAAATCACTGAATATCATCTTCACCGGGTAGGCATCCACCACGAAGGAGCCCGACCCGGGCAGCCGGATGATCCCGAACTGCTGCTGCAGCAGGCAAATGAGAGCTCCAACCGCAAGCCCGGTCACAAGTCCCAGCCCGGTTACCAGGATCCCTTCCCAGAGGAAGACCTGTCTCACCATCGCCTCACGTGCTCCAAGCGATTGCAAAGTGTTCATATCGGGTTTCTTCTCCAGCAGGAGGAGCGACAGCGATGAGATCGTATTAAAGGAGGCGATGAACAGGATGAAGGTCATTATCAGGAAGATGATCCATTTCTCGGATGCCATCACCTTGTAAAAATAGGCGTGTTGCTCCATCCGGTCCTGGACCCGGAACCCCGCTCCAAAGAGCTCTTTCAGCTCCGTCTTGGCGATGGCGGAAGAGGCCCTGCCCGAAATGGTGACTTCCAGGGCGCTCAGTTCATCCGCTTCATAACCAAACAGCTCACGGGCAAAATCGGCGGGGATGATGAAATATTTCGAATCATAATCCTGCTGTACCGAAAAGATCCCGGCGGGGAAGATTGTCTGGTGGTTGAAGGCCCTGGTGGGATCGAGGATCAGACGCTCTGAGCGCCTGGGGACCCAGATATGCACCGGGTTGATGAAATTGAGTCCGATTCCGAGCTGGGCGGCCAGTTCATACCCGATGACCCCGGTAGGGGTTTCCCCTTGGTAAAGGCTGAACGCCCCATCAATGATCATCGAATCGATGCCTGAGACCCGCGTGAAATCATCGCAAACCCCCTTGACGGTAGCGATCGCCTGCCTGTCGCGGTAAGTCAGCAGGGCATTCTCCTCGATCACCTCGCAATAGCGGGCCACCGTCCCGGAGTTTTCCAACCCTTCCCTCAGCCGGTCGTCGAACCGGAAGCTCTTGCCCTCGACGGCCGTGATGCGTATATCGGGATCGAACGCGCCGAAGAGGGAGCGTATCAGGCCATCCAGGCCGTTGAAGACGGAGAGGATGACGATGAGCGCCATCGTGCCAACTGCTATGCCGGCAACCGAAATCCTTGAGATCCAGTTGATGATGTGCCTTGACCGCCGTGCCTTGAGGTAACGGAGGGCGATGAAGAGGGGCAGGTTCATTATTTGAGCAGTTCGTCGATCCGCTGCGCATAATCGAGCGAATCATCCACAAAGAAGTGCAGTTCGGGGATGTGCCGTACCTGCTTGGCAATCTTCCTGCCCAGCTCGAAACGGATCTGGCGCGCCTGGCTATTGATCCCTTTCAGGATCTGGTCGCGCTGGGCCGGGGGGAAAATGCTGAGGTAAACCCTTGCTTGGGTGAGGTCGGGACTGATTCTGACCACGGTTACGGAGATGATCGTTCCCTGCCCGATCTCAAGGCCGGTTCCCCTGAAATGCTCGGCCAGCTCCTTTTGGATCAGCCGGGAGACTTTCTGTTGCCTGGTGGTTTCCATTACCTTGGCCCTTTCTTTTGGTTGTTGACGACGAGCAAAGGTAATGAAAGCCCGTTAAAAGCAGGAATTCCTATCTTTGTGCGGTTCACAATGACATCAACGGGATGAAACAAACGGTATTAAGCGGGATCCGGTCGACCGGAAACCTCCACCTGGGTAACTATTTCGGAGCCATTCGCAATTTCGTTCGGATGCAGCACGAGTACAACTGCTACTTTTTCGTGGCCGACTGGCACTCGCTGACCACGCACCCGCACCCGAACGACCTGCACGGCAACGTGAAGACGGTCCTGTCGGAATACCTGGCCTGCGGCATCGACCCGGAGGTGGCCACCCTCTACATCCAGAGCGACGTGCCTGAGATTGCCGAGCTCTATCTCCTGATGAACATGAACGCCTATATCGGCGAGCTGGAGCGGACCACCACCTTCAAGGAGAAGGTGCGTACCCAGCCCGATAACGTCAATGCCGGCCTGCTCACCTATCCGGTGCTGATGGCTACCGACATCATCATCCACAAAGCCAACAAGGTGCCGGTGGGCAAGGACCAGGAGCAGAATATCGAGATGGCCCGCCGGTTTGCGCGGCGCTTCAATACCATTTACGGGGTGGACTATTTTCCTGAGCCTGAGGGATTCAGCTTTTCGGGCAACCTCATCAAGATCCCCGGGCTGGACGGATCGGGCAAGATGGGCAAGTCGGAGGGCAATGCCATAAACCTCGCCGATGATGAGAAGACGATCCGGAAAAAGGTGATGGCAGCGGTGACCGACAGCGGTCCGGCCGAAAAGAACCAGACGCCGCCCGAGCCGATCGGGAACCTCTTCAAGTTGATGGAGGTGGCCAGCGAACCTTCCACCGTGGTCCATTTCCGTGAGCGTTATGCCGATTGCACCATCCGCTACGGGGATTTGAAAAAGCAGCTCGCCGAAGATATCGTACGCCTGACCGCCCCGATCCGCGAGCGGATCATCGCCATCCAGGCCGATGACGCTTACCTGGGCAGGGTGGTGAAGATGGGTGCCGAAAAGGCCCGCGAAAGCGCCTCCAAAACCCTTCAGGACGTCAGAAAAATCATCGGCTTCCGCACCTTTTAGCCCCTTACGCCCTTTGGCCCTTACACCCCCTTTTTGGGATAATCCAGATTATAGTGCAGCCCCTGGCTCTCCTTACGCTGCCTGGCGTGCTTGACGATCAGGTAGGCCACCTTGATGGCGTTGCGCAGCTCGCATAGCTTGACCGACAGGGTGGAGCGGGTGTAGAGCTCCTCGGTTTCGCGGTAGAGGATGTAGAGGCGGTCGAGGGCTCGTTTGAGCCTCGCGTTGGAGCGGACGATCCCCACATAATTGCTCATTATCTGTTGCAACTCCTTGGTGCTCTGCGTGATAAGAACCATTTCCTCGGGGAGTGTGGTTCCCTCGTCGTCCCACGGCGGGATCCCTTCCTGGAGGCGGATATGCGGCACCCTGGCCACGGCATCCTGGGCGGCGCGGTGCGCGAAGGCCACTGCCTCAAGCAATGAATTGGATGCGAGCCGGTTGGCTCCGTGGAGGCCGGTACAGGCCACCTCGCCGGCTGCATAGAGGTTGAGGATGGTCGACTGACCGTGTTCGTCGGTCCGGATGCCGCCACAGATATAGTGGGCGGCCGGCACCACCGGGATAGGCACCCTGGTCATATCGATACCGATGGATAGGCATTTCTGGTAGATATTGGGGAAGTGCGATTTAAGCCCTTCGGGATCGAGGTGGGTGCAGTCGAGCAGCACGTAATCCTCACCCCGGTTCTTCATCTCGCTGTCGATGGCCCGGGCCACGATGTCCCTGGAGGCCAGCGACCCGCGCGGGTCATATTTATGCATAAACTCCTCCCCGCCCTGGGTTTTGAGGATGCCCCCGTAACCCCGAAGCGCTTCGGTGATCAGGAAGGATGGGCGTTCACCGGGATGATAGAGGCTGGTGGGATGGAACTGGACAAATTCGGTGTGCTCGACGAAAGCCTTGGCCCGGTAGGCCATCGCGATGCCGTCGCCCGTGGCGATCGGCGGGTTGGTGGTCACCTGGTAGATGAACCCGCTGCCA
>JAWOHI010000401.1:0-4559 GCA_046485255.1 Bacteroidales bacterium | reverse complement strand
CTCCCACCGGTGAATTACAACATCGAAATAAAATGCTCCCCCGAGGGGGACGGGATCTTTCATCCCGATCCGGTCACAATGGTCGATCTGGTTATGGGCGTGATCACCGAAATGGGCATCAACCAGCGAATGAACATCCAGTCGTTCGACCCCCGGCCATTGCGATACCTCCACCAAAAGCACCCCGGGGTCCGGATCGCCTACCTGGTGGCTAACGAGAAGGGCCTGAAAAAGAACATCTCCGAACTGGGGTTTACCCCTCAGATCTATAGCCCCTACCATCTGCTCGTCAACAAAAAGTTGATCAGGCAAGCCCATTCCAGGCGAATGCTGATCATCCCCTGGACGGTGAACAAGAAAGCCGATATGGAGAAGCTGATTGGAATGGGGGTGGACGGGATCATCACGGACCATCCGGAGAAGTTGAACGAATAATGAATCAAGAGAGAAGATGGATCTATTACTCATTGTATTGGCCGTGCTGCTGGCACTGGTAGGGATCGTTGGGGCGATCATCCCGGGGCTGCCGGGGCCTCCGCTGGGGTTCCTGGCATTGGTCCTGCTGCACCTGACGAAAGTGTTCTCCTATTCGGGTAATTTTCTCCTGATCACCGGAATCATTGCCCTGGTGATCACCCTGCTCGACTATTTCGTACCGATCTGGGGGACAAAGAAGTTCGGCGGAACAAAGGCCGGAGTGCGCGGCAGCATCGTCGGACTGATCATCGGGATCTTCGTCCTGCCAATCTTTGGGATTGTTTTAGGGCCTTTCGGCCTGTTCGGCATCCTGCTCGGACCCTTCCTCGGTGCCCTGATCGGTGAACGGATGGCCGGCACCAACGACCGCGACGCCCTGCGGTCCGCCTTCGGCTCCTTTATCGGATTCCTCGCCGGAACCCTGATGAAGCTCGGATACGGCCTCGTCATCCTTTTCTACGTCATTAAGGATATCATCACCAACGCTATTTCCTAGCCCAATGATACACTCAGACGAAAATGCCTATTGGTGGATCGGCTTCATCATCTTCGTGGCCCTGATGCTTCTGCTTGACCTGAAGGTTTTTAACCGGAAGGCACACGAAGTCAAGATGAAAGAGGCTCTGCTCCTCAGCTTCTTCTGGATCTCCCTTGCCCTCATCTTTAATGTTGGCGTATGGAAATTCCTCGGAACCGAAAAGGCACTGGAGTTTCTCACGGCCTACCTGATCGAGGAGTCGCTGAGCATCGACAACCTCTTCGTGTTTATAATGATATTCAGCTACTTCCAGATTAAGCCCGAACATCAGCATAAGATCCTGTTCTGGGGTATCGTCGGGGCGATGGTTCTCAGGGGCCTGTTCATCGTGGCCGGAGTAGCGCTGATCCAGCGCTTTGAGTGGGTGATCTATGTTTTTGGAGCCTTCCTGCTTATAACAGCCGTCCGGATGGCAATCGACCAGGGCCACAAGATCGATCCGGAGAAAAACCCGGTGATCCGCCTGGCTCGCCGACTGATCCCGGTGACGTCAGAGCTCCACGGCAACCGCTTCTTCGTAAGGATCAATGCCAGGACTTTCGCCACGCCGCTATTCATCGCACTGATAATGATCGAGTTCACCGACCTGATCTTCGCCGTCGACTCCATTCCCGCGGTTCTGGCCATCTCCGACGACCCGTTCATCGTCTACACCTCGAACATCTTCGCCATCCTCGGCCTCCGGTCGCTCTACTTCGCCCTCTCTTCCATCATCCGCTATTTTCGGTTCCTCAAGTATGGACTCTCCGCCATCCTCTTTTTTGTGGGGACCAAGATGATCGTCTCAGGATTTTTTCATATACCCATCTTCATCTCCCTGGGAACCGTTTTTGGGATCCTTTTGATGTCCATTCTATTATCGGTCTTAATTCCGGCGCGTAAATGAACCGCGGAAAAATTCTGCCCTGGAGCAGGTGCCGGAGGACCAGAATTAACAATAAGGTAACATTCGCCCGACAGGATAGACGTACTTTTAACATTTAACATCCGACTAATGGCGAAGACTTTTCTGGGAAAGATATTCGGCTCCAAGCAGGACAACTTTTTCCCGATGTTCGATTCGATGGCCGAATTTGCCTGGCAATCAGCCAACAAGTTTAACGGGTACCTGGCTGTTTCCTCTACAATCCTGCCTCAGGACCTCTACAATGACATCAAGGCATTGGAAAACCAGGCCGATGACGTGGTGCACCACGTTTACGACACGATGGGCTCCACGTTTGTCACTCCGTTCGACCGTGAGGACATTCAAAAGCTGATCAGCAAGATGGATGACATCATCGACCTGCTGACGTCCGCCAGCCAGAAAATACTGCTATACCAGCCTGCCAGGCTGCCCGCCCGGACGCGGGAAATGGCCCAATTGATCGTCAATGGCTGCGAGCAGATCCGGATTGCGGTCGGCGAACTGAGTAGGCTGAAGAAGAACAAGAAGGTAATAAAGGCCGTCGTATTGATGGACCAGGTGGAAAAGAGGGCCGATGACGTGTTTCACGAGATGCTGTCCGATCTGTTCGATCACGAGACCAATGCCGTGGAATTGATCAAGAACAAAAAGATCTTCGAAACCCTTGAGATGGCCACCGACCGGATCGAGGATGTGGCCGATGTGTTCAGGACATTGATGCTGAAGGCGTCCTGATTCTCAAGCAATCGATCTAATCCACCCCTCCCAATGATTGGAGCAGTTGTGCCTTGACTGCACGGTACTCCCCGGAATTCGTGGAATAGTCGTTAAAAGCCCGGAACAACTTGCTGATCAGTTCGTTCATCTGATCAGGATCCTTCGCTTTCAATTGCAGGAGCAGTTCGTAGTCTTCCATTCCGATCCGGTGGGCTTCAAACCGCAGGCCAGACAGCGGGCCTTCCTTGCGTGGATAGATGATGTGCGAATCCCCGGCCGGCAGGAAATTGGTCGAGTCGCCGTGCTGCCGGATCAGCTCCTCAAGAGCGTTTCCACGATGATGGTTAAGCCCCCAGTGTAGGAACCCCTGCAGGTCATAAACCGCACAGGCCCAGCCTACATAAACCTGACGAAGGCGCTCCTGGTCCACCAGCCGGTTGATCCACGGCCCGCCGGGAATCAGGCAGGTGTAAACCCAGACCTGGTCGCCGGCCCGCTTGCGCTCCTCAAAGAAATCCCGGTGGGCCTGGTACTCCTGCACCTGCGGGCACCAATAGTCCACCACACCCGCCAGACTGACCGTCATCGTAGCCTCCAGGACCCGGATACCCGGGACGATCTCCTTTAGCCACTCCACAACTGTTTGATAGCGAGAGACGTATTCGTTTGTGGGCTCATCGAAGACTCCCTGGACCCACCGTTCGCTCCACCCGTTCCGCTCCATCAGGGCGGCTACCCGACCGGCCATCTCCCGGATGATTTCCAGGCCCTGCTGGGAGGTGGCCGGGATCTCCAGCCCGCCGGCCGTCGGAACCGCCACCAGGAAAGCATCGCTGCCCCAGTCGCGCCGCCTGCAAAACGGCGCCCCCTGGATGGTGGTCAATCCCTCGGCCAGAAAGGTGTTGATGTAACGCTCCAGCCGCTCCCCCTCGAAGCCGGTCACCTGACCAACGGAATCGAATTGGAAAAAGTCGCTCCAGATAAACCAGAACGTATTCTGCCGCCCCTTGGCCATCAGCCGGGCATAGCGACCCAGCATCTCCCAGAACGGCTCGCTCCAGAGCTCCAGTTCGTGATCCCTGGCGATGTTGCCGTTGCTGTGCCAGTTGACATAGTTGAGGTTGGAAGCGCTGAGCTCCGGCACCGTTGCGGGGCTGACTTGTATATTCAGGTCAAGATTGTTGCGAAGACCCTTGGTGGTCAACCGAATACGGTAATGATAACGGCCCGGGTCCATCCCGTGGTCAATGGGCACCTCCAGCCGGTATGCTTCGGTCCCGGCCAACGCCTGCACCGGAAAGGCCACCGGCTCCATCGCTTCGAAGATCCGGAAAGGCGCCCGCCGGAGCACGTAGGGGTTGACCTGCCCCGTGAACTTTTCGGTGCGGCTGTCGAGCCCCGTGTTTTCATTTACAGGCACGTCAATCAGGCGGTACCAGGTTCCTACACCGGCTTTCTGACCATTAACCGTCAGGATCAGGTCACTACCGGGCTCCAGCCCGTTTACGAGCAGGTGCACTGCGGCAATGGTGCCCCGTGCGGCATCCAGCGTGATCTCCCGGATAGCGCTATCCACCTGGCTATCCGGATAGAGCGGATCCAATTCATCCGAAAGGGTGATACGCACGTTTCCTGTGCCGCAACCGGCCAGCACAAGCAGGATTGAAGCAATCGAAAATACCAGAGCAGAATGCTTTTTCATGCTTATTTTCAATTGGTTAAAGATATTTTAACGAACTTCGATTCCAACGGCTTGAATAATATCGGATCTCCCGATACCCCAATCGTCCCCCCATTTACATCCACCTCTTTAATCTTAAAGTCTTGTATCTTAACATCTTTCCCCAGCCCCTCCTTAATCTTTATTCTTAATTCTTCCCCCTTCACCTCTTCGCCCGCCGCCTCACGAAGTTGCAGAAT
>JAWOHI010000307.1:0-5362 GCA_046485255.1 Bacteroidales bacterium | reverse complement strand
GAACAGGTCGCCCGCGCCGGTAGTATCATTGGCGTTGACGCTCAACCCCGGGGAGCTGGCCTTTTCGTCACCTCTTTGGGCCAGGGCTCCGTTCCTGCCGGTCTTGACGATGGCCACCGGGCAGATCCGGGCCAGCTCCTCCGCGGCCTGTTGCGCGGCTTGTCCAGTGAAGGCCCGTGCCTCCTCCTCGTTAGCGAAAATAAAATCGACGAATCCGGGAACCGCTGATTTCAGAAACTCGAGGTTCTCCTCCACCACGTTATAGCTGGCCAGGTCGAGGGATACCAGGCATCCGGCTCTCTTGGCCAGTTGCAGGGCCCTGCGGATCAGCTCGTGGTTTTGGACCATATAGCCCTCGATATGAAAGAGTTGATATCCGCCAAACAGGTCTGGGTGAAGGAATTCGGCTTTTAGTTCGGTGGCAGCACCCAGGAATGTTCCGAATGTTCGCTCCGAGTCTGGGGAGAGCAGGGCATTAGCGCGGCCCGTTGGCTTGGGCGAGCGAAAAAAGCAAGGGTTTATTCCGTTGTTTTGCAAGTCATTGATATAGAAATCTCCCCACTCGTCCTGCCCGGCCGACCCGATAAATCCCGTTTTCATTCCCAGCTTGGCCAGGCCGTGGATGGTATTGGCGGCCGATCCCCCGGCCACCATTGTGACAGGCAAGCCTTTAACGGCACTCATTATTTCAGCCATCCGTTCTTCATTGACCAGCTGCATACTGCCTTTGGGCAGCCGCAGTTGATCGAGGAGGGAGTCGTCATTCAGGTGGATGAGGACATCGACGAGGGCGTTGCCCATTCCGAGGGTTGTGTTCATAGAGTTGTCAACTTTATAGAATTGTCATCTGCAAAAACAGGGGCTAGAACAGCCATTTTTCCTCTGTAAATTTTCAAAACGCGCATTATATCTCGTTGATTTTTAATCAAATAAGTCATTTTGGCGATGTCTAGTTGACAACTTTTTCTAATAGAGTTGACAACTTCAATTCCTAATGTCTTACATATCTGCACTTTACTAGAATAATATTTGTCGTTTATTTTGTTTTTAATAATGTATCTTGCTTACTAATTGAAGGTTAAGAAACTGACAAACAGTTGTCAACTTTAAAGAGTTGACAACTCTATTTGCCTTTAAACCACTTCGGCACCGCATTGCTGAAAATCACCAACGCGCAGATGATGATAATGACAGTCAGGACGAGGTTGACCAATCCGGGCACAAACGTCTGGGGGTCATTCATTTGTGGCAGATAAATGGTAAACAGGTTGGTTAAACCAGCCACCAGGGTGGTGGTGCCGATGAAGATCATCGGGATGATGGTCACCCACGCATATTTGCGCCTTCCCCGGTTGATGATGTAGGAGGTTCCCACGGCCAGGGCGATGGAGGCCAGCAACTGGTTGGCGCTGCCGAACATCGGCCATATCGTCGCCACGGTCCCGGTATAGATAAAGTATCCCCAGGCGAAAACCATTATTCCGCTGGCTATCAGGTTCCCCGGGAGCCAGTTGGTTTGCTGGAAGGGCTTGTACACTTTGCCAAGGGCCTCCTGAAGCAGGAACCTGCCAATTCGCGTACCGGCATCGATAAGAGTCAGTACGAAGAGGGCTTCAAACATTATTGCAAAATGGTACCAGTAGTTCATCAGGTTGGACAGACCGGGAATAGATGAAAAAATATAGGCCATCCCGACAGCCAGGGAGACGGCGCCACCGGTCCGGCCGGCAACGTCCTCGCCCACCTGGGCCGACAGCTCCTGGAGGTTGCTCTCGGTAAATCCCATTTCCTGCAAGGCAGGGAGTATTGCCTGGAACTTTTCCGGGGTTACGTTGATCTGGAAGTAGTCGAGCGGAAGGAGGCTCGTGGCGGCTATCAAGGCCAGGATGCTGACAATCCCCTCGGTGAGCATTGAACCCACGGCAATCGTCTTGATGTGCGACTCCCTCATTATCATCTTCGGGGTGGTTCCCGAGCTGACCATCGCGTGGAAGCCGGAGATGGCACCGCAGGCGATCGTAATGAACAGGTAGGGATAAAGGGGACCTGGAATGATCGGCCCGCCTCCTTTGGTGAAAGTCGTGAATCCTGGCATCTGGATTTCCGGGCCAACCACTATAACGCCGACAGCGAGCATCGCCACCACCCCGATCTTCATTATGGAGCTCAGGTAATCCCTGGGGGATAAGAGCAGCCAGACCGGCAGTACCGAAGCCAGGAATCCGTAGCCGCAGAGCATCAGGGTCAATGTTTTCTTGTCGAACGAGAACCACCCCTCGAGGGCAGAGCCGGGGATGAAGCGTCCGCCGATGACAGCCGCCGAGAGCATCAGCACTCCGAAAATAGTGGCCTCCAATGTCTTACCCGGTCGCAACTTGAACATCCACAGGCCCATTATGACGGCTATCGGAATGGTCATTGCAATGGTGAAGGTACCCCAGGAGCTCTCCGCCAAGGCGTTAACCACTACCATTCCAAGTCCGGCCAGGGTCACCACGATGATCAGGAGCATCGCGATGGAGGCCGTATTACCGCTAAGCTTGTTGATCTCCCTGCGGGCAATCTCGGACAGGGATTTGCCGTCGTGTTCAATGGAGGCGGTCAGGATGACCATATCGTGCACAGACCCGGCCAGGACCGCCCCGACAAGGATCCAGATAAACCCCGGGAAAAAACCAAACTGGGCAGCGAGCACCGGGCCCACCAGTGGTCCTGCGCCGGCAATGGCGGCGAAATGATGACCAAACAGGACCCACTTGTTCATCGGGTAAAAGTTGTGCCCATCGTAGAGCCTGCTGGAAGGGGTTTCCCGGAGATCATTTGCGACCGCTACTTTGGCAGCCACGAATCCAAAGTAGAAGCGATAGGCCAGGGCGAACAGCGCGAGGGCGCCAACGACGAATGGTATAGCATTCATTTGTTGGAAGGGATCAAAATGGTGGTTAAAGATAGTAGAGTTGTCAACTCTAAAGACTTGTCATCTCATTAACCTATTTATCCGATTGCGCAACATATTGATTTTAAAACTGCTGAAAAGGAATGAAATCTAGATAATTGCCAAAGTTTTTCACCATCACCCTGTTTATCTGTTAAATAACGTTTGAACTTGACAACTCTTATAGAAAAAGTTGTCAAGTCTAATACACCGACCGATTTCTAACCTATTGGCATTCTGAAAGATATGAGAAATGGTTATGGGATCAGCAGCAAAAATAGAGTCCCAATTCTTTCGCAAATTGCTGTTAATCTGAGCGGTTAGGATGAGTCCGGCAAGTTGACAATTCTTTACAGTTGACAACTCTATTAAAAATAGTACCATATCGTCCCATACCGCTCCGGATCCTCCCCGTCTTTTTCCAGGCGCTTCAGGTAATCGAATATCGAAGTGTCGGTGTAGAGGTAGTCGTCGACAAAGGTTACGCGGGACTCCCAGGGGTAAAAGCGGTAGATGCGCTCGCCGGCCGGGGTGATCATCGTTACCTCGTGATCCTGCCACGCCCTGAGGTGGGACTTGCCCAGCTTGGGCACGTTGAAAACCGGCTCGTCCGTCCGTACCATCCCCGGGAGGAAGCGAGCCTCTTCCTTGCGCTCCTGCTGGATGCGGGCAATGGGTACCCTGAAATCTTCCGTCTCGGCCTTGCCCTTGGTGTTGAAAGAGTAGTAGGGGTCCACCCCGGATACCTTCAAGGCCCGGCGGAGCGCGCTGGTCTCATATCGTTTGCTGTTGAAATAGGTGAAAACCTGCTGGTTGTAAACGCTCATCCCCGCCTCCCGGATCATCCGGATCGCCTGAATGAAATCCTTCGTGATCTCTGCCGGATGCTCCACGTGAGTGACCACGCATACCTCCCTCCTCCCGAAATCGTGATGCTCCCTCAAAATGGAGACCAACTCCGGAGTAATGCGGTATGGCAGGGTTACCGGTATTCTCGACCCGATACGGATCCGCTCGACGTGCCCGATGGCAGCCAGCTTACCCAGTATTCCCTTAAGGTAGCCGTCAGGAAGCATCAATGGGTCACCCCCCGTGATCAACACCTCAGTAATGTGCTGATTGTCACGGATCCAGCTGATGGCGTGGTCAACCAGTCGGCTCGATACCCCGGCATCCTCCACCGACTTGATCTCCCAGTTGCGCTGACAATAAACACAGATCTGCGGACAAGTATCGATCGGCTTCAGGATCAGCACCTGAGGATACCGCCGCGTGATGCCGGGCGTCGGGGAGGTGGACTTCTCCCCCATAAAATCCATATCTACCTGCAACATCCGGTTGTCCGCAACCCGCTCGCAATAGTGACGGCTTGGAATCACCTGTGCCCTGACGGCCCGGTCGGACACCGTTGGGCCCTCCGGACTGAATAGCGCGAGGTAGTAGGGCGTGATCTGAAAGGGGATTCCTCGCTCTTCCGCACTTCGGAGCCCCTCTTCCTCCGCCGGAGATAGTTTAACCAGGGCCTGAACGGTTGCCAAATCGCTGATGATGTGCTTCATTTGCCATCGGCTATCTCGCCAATCCTCCTCCGTAGCTCCAAAATGAGTCAGAATCCTGGCTTTTACAACCGAATGGCCCTCCTCTAATTCCGCATCGGTCCCCTTGGGAATCAAATTGATATGTGTATCCATTTTTTTTGCATACGCGTTCAATCTCCTCGATCGCATCAGCGCAGCCTTCTCCGGGTCCTCCGGGATCGTCAGGATCTCCTCGGTAATATTGGATTGGGCATTGATTCCCCTAAATAAAAAGATGAACTCCATCACGAATCCTTCGGACGGATAAATGCGCTCATCGGGTTGATCGGCCGCGAGTTTTCGGAGGATCTTCAAGGCGGAAAATCCTGTAATTTGCTCATTTTCTGACCGAATGATATTCTTCAGCACCCGGATGCACTCCTTGGCATTGTTCCGCTCGCAGATATGAAAGTGAGTCCTCCCCCGATCGGAATAAATGTTGAAATAAAGCCGCTCCAGATCAGTCAAATAGGTCATCACTGTTTTTCTGGCTTCCGCCAATGATTCCGATTGTTTCAACAACTGCCGGATTGCCGGATCAGCTTCCCACATAATCTTAACCAGTTCCTTAACTCCTTTATTCAGAATACTTTTCATTAAAATAACGCATTGGTTCAGATTACAAGGTACGGAAAAAAGGGGAAAGAAGGGGCACAGGGGCACAGGGGCACAGGGGCACAGGGGCTAGTACCTGCCGTGGCGGTGGATGGTGTCGAACATCATCAGGATATTTTCCAGCGGGGTCTCTTCGAGGATGAAGTCGTGGCTGGCGCCGGCGACGAAGCCTCCGCCGGGCTTCATTATCTCCAGGGTTCCGATGGTTTTGCGCCTGACCAGCTCTGCATCCCCA
>JAWOHI010000249.1:0-4097 GCA_046485255.1 Bacteroidales bacterium | reverse complement strand
TCCCCATCCGAAATTGGGTGTTATTTGAGCCATTTGGCAATTTGGCAGCACATCGTTGAAGACAATATTGATTCCGCAACCATTCTTGAAGACGATATAACCATAAGCGATGACTTCCCCGCGATATTGGACGGGATCGCCCACATCCCCTTTAAGTGGGATCTAATAAGGCTATCAGGACTCGACCCAACACCCTCTCTGAAACTCTGCCAAATCTCGCCTGGGTACACACTTGACGTCCCTCTCGGAAAAGCCAACGGCGCCCAAGGGTATTCCATCAGTCGCCATGGTGCCCTCAAATTAATCCAATACTCACAACCCATTCCTGGAACCGTCGACACTTCCACTCTCGATTGTTATTTCGAAGTTGGACTTCTTGCGATGGATGTTCGGCCATACCCTATTCATGAAAATAGAGTTTTTGCGTCATCGATAGCTGAAGACAGAAGACCGATCGTAGACGCTTATCGAAGCATGAAAAAAAAATCCCGGCTCCGATTTGCCATTTATCGATTTAAGAGATCCATGTCAAATCGTATAAACTTTATTTACCAATTATTGAACTTTATTAGATTCAAAACCTACTTAAGTAGAAATTCCGCAGCCCCGAAGTAAGAATACGAAAGGAAACCGCGAATCATTTAGGTAGGCCTGGTGGCCAAGGTGGCAGAAATCGAAGAGGCGGCCTTCGGGATCGGTGATCATCTCGTTGAGAAAGAGGCTTCTGCCGGCCTGGTCGGACAACATCAGGTCGATACGGGAATCAACGACAGTCAGGTTGAAAGGAACCTCGAGCCGGTTGTACGCTTTTCCGGCGACCGGCATCAGGTGCATCCCGGCACCCAGCAATACGATGATCTTGCCGGCCTTCCCGAGCTCGGTGATCACATCCGTGAGGCCTGCCCTGGTGTCGGCCGGGGTTTTTCCTTCGCGGAAATTGCCCAGATCGGCCACGAACCCTTTGTCCAGCATAGCCGACAGACCGTACAGGTGGGTCCTGATCTCATTGGCCCCAGCGGCATTGCCGGCCCCCAGGAGGACCACCCTGGCCTTCCTCAGGTTCAGCGTGCCTTTTTTTGCCCGGTGGATGGCGATGGTTTCCCCTAGGGTACTGGTGATCCGGTCGTCGGTTACCACCGGCAGCGGGCCGGGGGGGTCGAAATAGAGGAGTATATCCGCGGAGGAGTGCATCAGCTATCTCTTCTTGCTTTCTCCACCCTCTTCGATGATCTTCCTGCAATCCTCAAGGCTCAGCGCCGCCGGGTCCTGCTTTTTGGGAATCCTGAAATTCTTTTTCCTGAAGGAGATATAGGGGCCAAAACGCCCGTTTAGCACTTTCAGGTCGGGTTCTTCCGCAAACTCGCGGATCACTTTTTGCAGGTCGCTCTGCCTTTTTTCGAGGATGAGCACCTCAGCCCGCTCCAGATCGATGGTCATGGGATCGTCGACCCCCTTCCTGAGCGAGTAAAAGGCGTTTTTGTGCCTGACATAGGGCCCGAACCGGCCCACTCCCACGGTCACCTCCGATCCCTCGAACTCCCCAATCCGGCGTGGAAGGTCAAAGAGCTTCAGGGCCTCCTCGAGCGTGATCGTCTCCAGGAACTGTCCTTTGGCCAGACGGGCAAACCGGGGCTTGGCTTCCTCCTGGGCGCTGCCTATCTGGGCCATCGGGCCGTAGCGGCCTATCTTCACTACCACGGGTTCGCCCGTGGCCGGATCTGTTCCGAGAAAACGCTCACCCGTACTACGGGCGGTGGTTTTTGTGGTGTTGTCAACCTGCTCGTGGAAAGGCTTGTAGAACCGGTCGATCATCTCGTGCCAAACAAGCCCGCCCTCCGCGATTTCGTCAAACTCCCGCTCAACGTTGGCGGTAAAATTATAGTCGAGGATATTGGCGAAATGATCAATGAGAAAATCATTCACCACCATCCCGATATCGGTGGGGAAGAGCTTGGCCTTTTCATAGCCCGTCTTTTCGCTTTTGGTTACGCTGCGAATAACCGCGTCCTCCAGGACGAGCCCGTCGAGCTGACGGGTGGTCCCCTGGCGGTCCTCCTTTACCACATAATCCCTCGACTGGATGGTGGAGATGGTGGGGGCAAAGGTGGAGGGACGGCCGATGCCCATCTCCTCCAGTTTCTTCACCAGACTGGCCTCCGTGTAGCGATAAGGAGCGTGCGGGTACCGTTGGAGGGCTTCCATCTGCTTGAGCATCAGTTGCTGATCCTGCCGCAGGGGCGGGATCAGGCCGCTGCCGTTCTCGCCGTTCTCCTCGTCGGTGCTCTCGCGGTACACCCGGATGAACCCGTCAAAGATCATTACCTCGCCGGTGGCTACCAACAATTCGTTCCGCCCGGAGATCTTGATGTTGACCGTCGTTTTTTCCATCAGGGCTTCGCTCATCTGGGAAGCAACCGTCCGTTTCCAGATTAGCTCATACAGTTTCTTTTCATTGGCTGTGCCGGTCACGGCCTTCTGGTCGATATACGATGGCCGGATGGCTTCGTGAGCCTCCTGGGCCCCTTTGGTGTTGGTCTTGAACCGCCTAGTTTTTAAATACTTATCGCCATACTCCTTCAGAATGGTCTCCTTGGCGGTGCCAATGGCCAGGTTTGAAAGGTTGACCGAGTCGGTACGCATATAGGTGATCTTACCGGCTTCATAGAGTTTTTGGGCAAGGGTCATCGTTTGCGACACGGAGAAGCCAAACTTCCGGCTTGCCTCCTGCTGCAGAGTGGAGGTGGTAAAGGGTGGGGCCGGGGATTTCTTGAATGGCTTGGTCTCCACCGCATCCACCGTAAAGGCGGCGTTAAGGCAGCCATCAAGGAAAGCGGCTACCTCCTCCCGGGTGTTGAATTTGCGGTTGAGTTCCGCCTTAAGCTCCATCTGGCCGCCATCGTGACCGGTAAGCGGGAAGAGGGCTGTCACCCGGTAGTAGGGGACCGCCTTGAAGTTCATAATCTCCCGCTCGCGTTCCACCAGCAGCCGGACGGCTACGCTTTGGACGCGACCGGCGGAGAGAGCCGGGCGGATCTTTTTCCAGAGGATCGGGCTCAGCTCGAAACCCACCAGCCGGTCCAGCACCCGGCGCGCCTGCTGGGCGTCCACCAGGTGACGGTCGATGGCTCGCGGATTTTCGATGGCCTTCAGGATGGCATCCTTCGTGATCTCGTGAAAAACGATGCGACGTGTCTTTTCCGCAGGCAAGTTGAGCGTCTCCGCCAGGTGCCAGGCAATCGCCTCCCCCTCACGGTCCTCATCAGAAGCCAGCCACACCCACTTCGCCTCCTGGGCCAGCTTCTTTAACTCACTGACCACCTTCTTCTTATCAGGTGAAACGAGGTATTGCGGTTCGTAGTTCTTGTCCAGCTTGATTCCAAACTCCTTCTTCGCCAGGTCACGGATGTGACCAAAGCTCGATTTGACCAGGAAGTCTTTTCCCAGAAACTTCTCGATCGTTTTCGCTTTGGCAGGTGATTCTACAATTACAAGATTTTCAGCCATTATGATAGGGCATTTGAAAAGTGGTGCAAAGATGCAATAAATTTTGGGAATTGGGGAATAGGGGCACGGGGGCACTGGGGCACGGGGGCATAGGGGGGATTGCTTAAATTTTGGTTTTGAGGTACTTGATGTAACCATAGATCAGGCGGGCTTCGCTTGCACAGAGCATTTTCATAGCCTCTATGAGTTCTTGTTCAGCAAGTCCTCTGGTTTCTATCCTGCTCAGCCAGAAATTGGTTTCATATAAGGAATCCCGCGCAATTACCATGAATTTTTGCCTGTCCCGGAAAGTACCTCTGCCATAACCCTCCGCAATATTGGCTCCAATGGAGTCAGCTGCCCGAAGAAATTGCCCGGAAGTAGCAAGATGCCTTTTAGGAATGAGCTCACTAATCCCATAGCTCAAATCAGAAATCTTTAGAGCAATTTGGTATACTTCAAGTTTAAGTAATGTCTCTTCCATTGTATGAAGGTCTTTAATATGACTTAGATGGAAAACACTGAATAAAAAGGAAGAATTACCTTAAAAACTTCCCCCGTGCCCCCGTGCCCCCGTGCCCCCGTGCCCCAGTGCCCCCGTGCCCCAGTGCCCC
>JAWOHI010000136.1:0-3372 GCA_046485255.1 Bacteroidales bacterium | reverse complement strand
AGATATTTCGGCCGCGATCGCATCGCCGAGGATGAGATTATAATCGGCTTTGCCGCTTTGGATAAGGCCGTTGATATTGATATAGGCGGCATTGATAAAGATTTTGTCCGCATACACGGTCGCTTCATCTGCAAACCCCTTGTTGGCTACCGCGGCGGCCGCGGCTTCAGTGGCTTCTTTGATGCCGGGATAGCTGGCCGTGACGCTAATATCCGGAGTATTCGGGTTGTTGTCATGGTCGTATGTGGAGGTGATGCTCCCTTTGGTTGCCTCCTCGTACTTCCGGTAAGGCTCTCCACCCACGGCAAATTCGGTCACGCCGTCGATGTAGAGCGCCCCGCCGGACACGATGACAAGGTTCTTGGCGCGGATGCGCGCCTCGATGAGGACGTCGCCTTCGCCTGAAGGCAAGGTCGTCAGCAGCACATCGCCCCCAAGGTTATCGATATCCCCCACTACCTTGATATCCGGCCAGGGATAGAAATAGGGAGGATAGGATCCGGCCACAAAGTCGTTGTTCACCACGATACCCGGCTCAGATTCGGCCGGATTGGGAAGCGCGCTGAAAGCGACGGGACCAAGGCCTGCATCCCAGTGGCCGCAAATCTCGCCGGAGGGCGGAGCGATCTCGTCCAGGGCGATGTTGAAATTGTTCCGGGTGATGATGTTGTCGTTGTCCGTGATCGGATCGCCTGTAAAATAAAGTCCCCCGTTTCTTTCGGGAATGGTGATCCCGTGCACCACCAGGAACGCAGGGGTATGGTTCAGAATGGTTACGCTCACATCGCTCGGGGCATCAAAAACTCCGGTTCCCTGGAGAACGTCGGCGCGCACATCGATCAACCCGGCCTCGGCCCACACCGGGGCCACGTGGACCGTCATCACATGCTGCTCGACCCAACCCGCTCCGCCCAGGTCGTTCAGCACAAAGCTCTTTGCAGATTCACCGCTTTTTGTAAGAGTGTGGGTGATGGCGGCGCCGGACGGGTTCATGCTGATGCGGTGCCCCCTGCCCTCATCTTGACCCACATCGTCTGCGCTTGCTGCCAGGGAGAGGGTATCGTCATCCTGCCTGATCACGTAGTAGGTGGCGCCTTTCTCAAGGCCGTTGACGGCCTGGCCGGTGGAGTTGTAAACCACCGCATCGCCATGGCTGAACCCATGATCCTCGATCGTAATGACGGCATAGTTCAACAGCCCCTGTGAAGCAAGCAGCCCTTCCAGCCTCGCGATCTCCCCCCGGTAGTAGTTCGCCAAGGTTTCATTGGTGTCCTCATAAAGGGCCAGGCTGTCCCTTGCCCTGGACAGGTCCCTCACCAGATCGGATTCGAGCGGTTCCTGGGTCACCCGGAAGGGGATCTTTACATCGCCCTCTTGAACCGTACCGCTGGCGGTGATGACGCCCGACTCAGGATCCCAGCCGGTAAGTTCCAGGGACTGGTGGCGCTCGATGCCGGTACGTACGGTCCCGTCCATCTGCACAATGGCGTGGGACTCGGCATTGGAGGTTCCCTTGTACTGGTATTCAGACGCGCCCCCAATGGCGTCGGTAAGGGAGCTGACCCAGTTGACCGCCTTGGCCTTGGCGAGCATGTCGGCAAGGCCGAGGCGCTCGGTGTGCAGATATGCGCTGCGCGCAGTCTCCAGAAGGGCGCCGGCATGGATGTTGATGGTGTTGTGCTGGATCAGGAAGGCCCCGGCGTCCACATCGTCCAGTGGAATGGCACTCCCGGCAAAACTGTCGTGGCGGACCTCCATGCTGTACTGATCCCGGGCAAAGTTGGTATCGGTCCCGGCGGAGAGGTTGAGGTCCCCCCTGGCCGCCAGATGCGCGCCTGTTGCAATGTCGATCACATTGGTGGGCCGCAGCACCCCTTCCGCCGTTCCGGTGACCAGCGTTCCTGCCCCGTAAGCCTCCGCATTCACAAGAACAACGACATTCCCCTGACCCCTGGCCGAGATATTCATGTCGCCCGCACTCGTCAAGTCCGCATCGCCGATCTGAACACCGGCCAGGTCGGTCTCGGCCTTGATCGAGGCGTTGCCGAAGAGCCCCGACAGCCCGCCTGCGGCAAAGAGCACAACCTTTTCGTTGGCCACTATGTTGTTCAGTGCCCGCAGGGTCAGGTCCCCCGGCGTCACGGCATCACTTTTTGCATCCAGCCGGGCGCCGTCTCCGATGGTGACCAGGGTGGTCAGGGTGATAATCGTATCGCTGTCCGCGCCGCCGCCCGCGATGAGGCCGCCTGCCTCGCCCCTGATACTGCCCCCGTCAATCATCGGCTTGTTGACCTGGTTGACGGCCTCGACGGTCAGGGTCTTCGCTTCAATCACAACGTTCTCTCCGATAATGGCCTGCACATCGGAGACAATCATATTGTCGGCCGCTGCGCCGGCGCCGCCGAACAACCCACCGGCCAGGCTCCGCACCTTGCTGTTGGGCTCTGCCGTGTGGTCCGCCGCCGCACGGAAGCTGCCGGACACAGGCTTGATGAGGCTCCGGCCGGATCCAGATCCGGCATCTGTAAGGTTCAGATGCTCCCCAAGATTGGCTTCCGCAGCGCTTTCCGCCAGCCTGACCAGGCCTGTCGATGAATCATCCACAATAACGTAGTAGGTCTTTCCATCCCCCAGGTAGAATGTCCTGGTTTCCGGATCCTCCAAGGTCAGGGAAGCAATTTCTTTTTCATAGGCGACAGAGTCTCCGCCTCCGCTGTTGTAATAAACTTGGTCTCCGGTTTTCAGCCCGTGGCCGACACCCAGATCAATCCAGTCAGTCTCCGTGTTTACATCCGGTGAACCGAACCCGTGCTCTCCGCTCACATGAATCAGGGCGCCGCTCCGAACCTCCGCCCTGGTTTCACTGAGGGTGCTGGTCTCGGCGCTGGCAGAAGCGACGCCGGCCAGCCCGATGCTACCGGACGTGGTTTCGGCGAAGTTTTCGTCCGTCCCGGTCGCCGTGACGGACAGGCTGCCGCCGGTAAGCTTTGCATTGGACCCCAGGTATGCTTCGGTGGTGGTATTGGAAGAGGCAGAAGACTTGCTGATGCCGGCCGCGATAAGGCCGCCCGTGTTGCTGTTGGCTTCGGCCCTTTGCCGTGTATTGTTGTTTGCGCCCACGTTTGTGCTACCGGCGATATGGAGCGTGCTTTCCTCGGCGACGTAACTTTTGGTAGTGCCCGTGTGGGTGGCAACGGCCCCGGTCGCATCCACGCCGATCAGACCGCCGGCAGATCCGGTGGCCGCCGCGGCAGCGGAATAACCGGATCCGGGCCGGGCGAGGTTGGCCGTGATGGACAGAGCATTGGCGGTAATTTTGCCCCCCACCCAGGCCTCGACCTCAGGGGAGACCATCGCGGTGGCCAAGGAACC
>JAWOHI010000066.1:0-4403 GCA_046485255.1 Bacteroidales bacterium | reverse complement strand
GGCTCGTTGCCATTAATCTTGACCTGGGCGCCTGGCAGGGCCTCGCCGGTCGACTGGTCCACCACCGAACCGGTCAGCATAACACTGGCCGGGGTCTCTTTAACGGCCTTGCTATCCCTGGTTTTGTCATTTGCCAATACCGGCAGGACCAGGGCCATCATCAACAGGAACAAGAGAGTCTTTTTCATCGTTTGCATTTTATTCCGATGCAAACGTACGACCCCAATGTTACCCTAAGTTGATGGCAAAGTTAACTTATCATTAAGCCTTCTTCCCGCTGTCCGCCATCCGCCGTCTGCCGTCATTTTTTCTCCACGAATCCCGAATCCTTGTGATCCCTGACCATTGTCCGCAGGGCTTTGATCATCTCCTTGAGGTTCTGTACGCCACCGATTGTGAACCAGATGGTTACAATGATGGAGGTGATCAGGTAAACCCAGGTGTAGGCTTTCCAGAAGGTCATCCAGGTTTCGTTTTTAACCTCCGTGGTGAGGTTGTAGATGGTCCCGATGATGAACACGATGGTCCAGACCGCAGTCCAGGTGTAGGTGGCCACCACGACCCCTTTATCGCGGCGGGTGAATTCGGGAGTGGTGCCGAACACCTTCCACCCCTTCACGGCCTCATCCTTGACGATGTTGCGTTCACCCTCAATGGCATACTTGCCCCGATGGAGCATCTTGTCCATATTGAACGGCTCCCTGGAGGTGATCAGCGACACGACGAAATAGACGGTTGCGCTGGAGAGCATTGCGATAAACCAGAACCACTGGCCGTTGATGGGGAAATGTTCAAACACCTGGTTCAGGACGATGCCGGTGGTGGCGGTGACGGCCCCGGTGATCATCGCGGCCCAGGCGGCGGCATTGGTGCCCTTTTTCCAGTAGAGCCCGCCGATGATGGCCGAGCCCGAGCCGCCGACATAAATCGCGCCGGAGATGGCCAGGAAGAGGAACACTTTCTGTGTTTGCTGGAAGATGATGCTCAGCAGGAAGATGGTGATCCCTACGCCGAGGATCGAGTATTTGAGGTACTTGATGTGCTGTTTCTGTTCGAACGGCTTTTTCCGCAGGGGCATCAGGCAATCCTGGATGAAGATGGTGCCCCAGGAGTGCATATAGGTGTTGTGCACCGTGATGGAGGCCGCCAGCATGATGGCCGCGAAGGCCCCCTTGAGGCCGATGGGCAGGATATGGTTCAGCACCATCGGGGTCTTGAGCTGGCTCTGCATCGCCTCGGTGCCCGCGCCCGCCAGGGTGCCGTTGATGGCTTCGGCCACGCCCTTGAAATCAACGTGGTTGTAGATCGTGTAGGCTACTACCGGTACAAAGACCAGAAACAGGCCCCACTGCGGGATGAGGCGCCAGTTGGTGAGCAGGTCGGCCATCTTCGCCTCGTGCGCGTTCTTGGCCGCCACGTTGAAGGAGGCGTTACCCTGCCAGGAGAGCTTGGTATAGACCAGCCCGAACATCCCAATGAAGAAAAACCAGATATTGAAATCCTGTACCTTACTGGATTTGAATGGATTGATGAGCGACGCATCGGTCGGCGCCGATTCCACCGCCTGGGCGATCTGGGTCCAGTCGACCTGCAGGATCAGGAAGATGACGATGACGACGAAGACGATGTTGACGAACACCCCCTGGACGAAATCGGTGAACATCACGGCCACGTGGCCTCCCGTGAGGGTGAAGAAGAGCGGGATGGCCACCACCAGGGCGGTGATCAGGATGAAGGTGAGGGAGTAGGGGCCGATGTGGCCGATCTCGGGAATGCCGCAGAAATAGATGAAAAAGCGGGCGGTCACCGAAGGGAAGATCACCATATTGACGATCCCCGAGGCGAAGGCCATAAACCCGGCAAAGATCCGGAAGGCCCGGCTGTAACGAACCTCAAAGAACTGCGCCATCGTCATCACCCGCGTCTGGCGGTAGCGGTAAACCACCCACCCCGTCACGCTGATCGTTACCAGGATGATCGTGGTGAGCATCTCCCACCAGCGCGAATTGAAGCCGGCGGCAAAATTCTGCTCCATCACCCCGACGATCGTGATGGCCCCCAGCGCCGCCGTCCCGTGGAACATCGAGATGATGTAGCGCCCACCGGTGCGGCCCGTGGCCAGAAAGTCCGTCACGCTGCGCATCAGCTTCTTGCTCAGGAATACCAATGCAAACATCAACGCCAACAGGGCGGCGACGATGGTCCAGTCGAGGAAGTGGAGGTTCATTGCTTAGGGTTGTGAATCGAGGACAAAGTTGGAAGAAATTCCAAATCCCGGAAGTTCAAATCACAAAAAAATTCCAAATCCGACTAATCAAATCACAAACAGGCTCCGTTTAGAATTTTGAGATTTGAGTTTTGGAATTTACTTGGAATTTGTTTTGCTGGAATTTGTAATTTATTGTATAATAGTAAGTTTCAATGCAGCTACATAATAATCCGGATCCACCCTGACCTCCCCGTCGGAGTTGTCCAACTTAAGATTGTTCCATCGTTGGGTGGGCTTTAGAATTTGGGGCGATCCGCCAATCCAGACCTTCAACGGCATATCAAAGCCCCGGATGCAGTTGGTCCAGCGGTAGCGCAGGGTGCCGTTGACGAGGGCATATTCAAACGTGGGAATACGTGTATCCCGGAGGTACTGGTCGAAGACCTTCTGGAGATCCAGGCCGGCGTGTTCACTGATATAGGATTCAATTTGTTCCGTTGTAACGGTCTGATGGTAAAACTCCTCGTTCAGCCCCCTGAGAATGGACCTGAATTTTTCATCATCATCGATGATCTGCCTGATGGTGTGGAGCATATTGGCGCCCTTGGAATACATATCGCCCGATCCGGAGCGGTTCACGTCGTAGGTGCCGATGATGGGGCGGTCGTTGGCGATGTTCATCCGGGTGCCCCTGCAGTAGGCCGCACCGGCCTCCTTACCCCAGAAATAATCGACGAACAGGCTCTCCGAGTAGGCGATGAAGCTCTCGTGGATCCACATATCAGCTATGTCCTTGTAGGTGATGTTGTTGGCAAACCACTCGTGACCCGATTCGTGTACCAGGATAAAATCGAACCGGTGGCCATACCCGGTGCTGGATACATCATTGCCCCCGTAGCCGTTGCGATAGCCGTTGCCGTACGTCACCGAGCTCTGGTGCTCCATCCCGGGGTACATAACTTCCACCAGTTTGTAACTGTCCTCATAGAAAGGATAGGGCCCGAACCAGTATTCAAAGGCCTCAAGCATCTTATGGGCCTGCTTGAAATGCTCTTTCGCTTTCTCCAGGTTATAGCTCAGCACCCAGTAGTCGCAATCCAGCGGGCCTCTTTCACCGGGGAACGTATCGGAAAAATGAACGTAATCGGCAATGTTGATGTTAACCCCGTAGTTATTGATCGGGTTCGAAACAAACCAATGATAAGTGGTGGTTTTGTCCTGATGCTTTTCAACTTTCCGGAGCCTCCCGTTGGAGACGTTGATCAGCGGGTCGGGCACCCGGACGCTGATCAGCATACTGTCGGGCTCATCGTACATATGGTCCTTGCACGGCCACCAAATGCTCGCCCCATCACCCTGGTTGGCGCTGGCAATGAAGGGATTGCCATTTTCGTCCCGTTTCCAGGCGATGCCTCCGCTCCAGGGCGGCCGGGCGCTCACCTGCGGCTTGCCCTTGTAATTGACTGTCAGTTCTTTGTAATCTCCCGACCGCTGCGGGGATTTCAGTTTCACCCACCAGACATTGCCCTCCCGGTCAAAATCCAGGCTCTCTCCATCCTGACTGACAGAGGTGATGACCATCGGTACCTGGAGGTCGATCTGCATCAGGTTATGGCTTTTCAGGACGGTATAACCGATCCGGTTGGATCCGCCGAGGGAGCTGTCGGCCGGATTGACCCGGATATCCAAATGGTAGTACCCCAGGTCCCACCATTCCCTTTCGGGTGTGATGCTTCCCCGCAGGGTGTCCTGACGGGTGAGTGTATCCGGCCGGCGCTGTGCCTGTAGGGAGCTTCCGAGGAAGAGAAAAAGGACGAGCGGAATGATGGTTTTGTGCATCGTTCTATAATTTATGAAATGGCTTGATCTCAATCACCATACCTTTTTCCCGTATGGTATCTTCCTGTTCAATCGTAATGATTTGCCCCTGTCCCATTTTAAAATAGCGCATCGCTTCCTGCAGTCCATTGAGCTCGCGACTCAGGTTGTCGGCGGTCAGCTGGTGGCACACCTGGATGAGCTGGCGGGGCTTGCCCTTTTCCAGGACTACGAAATCGCACTCGCCCTGCTCTGAAAAGTAAAAGATTTCAGTACTTTGCCTTCTCAGATGTAGGAATACTGCATTTTCAAGATAGCGCCCCAAGTCAGGGGTGAAAGACACCGAATTATGTCTTGCCAGGCCCGGATCTACGGC
>JAWOHI010000006.1:0-2994 GCA_046485255.1 Bacteroidales bacterium | reverse complement strand
CCCAATTGCAGCCGCAAAAACCATATCCGGGTTATTCGGATCCACCACAATTCGCCCGATATGATGCGTGCCCGCCAATCCGGCATAATCCCAGGTTGATCCTCCGTCATCCGACCGGTAGACCCCGGCTCCGCGGAAAGAAAAACCCCTCATCGAGCGAAGGGCCTCCCCGGTGCCAAGGTAAACGCGTTCCGGACGAGAGGGGGAAACGGCCACGTCACCAATACTGTAACTGGCCTCGTTTTCAAAAATGCAGTTCCAGCTCAGCCCCCCATCCTCTGTCTTCCATAAACTGCCGGATCCAAAACCGGCGTAAATCACCCCGGGCTGATTCGTCGGACAATCAATGCTTTCCACACGCCCCCCCTGGAAGGATGGCCCCAGGCCTTGCCACGTGAGACCCCGAAACGGGGATGCCGATTCCATTTGCCGGTGATCTTGATGACTCTTCAGGATATCCTGGCACCAGGCCGGCTGAGCCGGAATCAGAAGGGCTAAAAATAGGATCGCTGCTGATTTCATAATCGTCAGAAATGTAATTATCTCATAATGAATCCATTGGATAAGAAGTCCGCTGGATCGAAGTAGAACTCGTTTTTCCCAGTGAAATGGGCCCTTCCAGATACCTGGGGAATGACGGCGGGGTAACCGCCAAATTGGGTTGTTTCAATGACTTGCACCTCCATCAGGGTCCCCAGGATGCTTTCAATGGTAATGACTTCGCCCGGTATGAGTTCACCGCGCTGGAAGTGGATGGCTGCCCGGGCCGAAACGCCCGATCCGGTCGGGGAGCGGTCGACCTCCCCATCGGCAAAAATGCAGACATTCCGGGAGTGGTGCGCCGGGTTAAGGGCTTTACCGGTAAAGATAACGCCATATAGGAAGCTGAGATCGGCCTCAAAAGGATGAACGATTGAAAGTGACTGAATGATAGCCTGTTTGATCTGTCTGCCATAGCTGATGAGGCGATCGTGGTCGGCCGGTTCAAGGGATAGCCCGAGATCTTCCGCTTCGACAAAGCCATAGAAGGCACCCCCGTAGGCGACGTCAAACCTGATCCTCCCGATTCCGGGGACCTTAATTTCCTGGTCGGCGTAAAGGACGAAGGAGGGCACGTTCCTGAACCAGGCCTTGACGGTCCGGTTGCCGCTTCGCTCACCGTAGGCGGTAATTCTTCCGGGGGGGGCGTCGATCCGAATGCCGTCCAATGCCGCCTCCGGCTCAACCATCCCGGTATCCAGGGCCAGCGTGGCCAGGGCGATCATTGCGTGGCCGCACATCGTGCTATAACCCTCATTGTGAAGGAAAAAAGTTCCAAAATGGCCATCCTCCGTTACTGGTGGAGTGATCAGTGCTCCGTACATATCGGCGTGCCCCCGGGGCTCCCACATTATGCCGGTCCGGATGGAATCGAAATGGTCGCTGAAAAAGCGCCTCTTTTCCAGAATGCTCTCCCCGGGAATGTCCGGCAGTCCTCCGGTGATGACGCGTAAAGGTTCTCCAGCCGTATGCAGGTCGATGGTCCGGATAATGGACCAGTCGCCCGGAGGCCTCCACCGTTCGGGTTTATCTAACATTCCCTGGCTATCTTAACGATTCGACCTCCTCGATGGTCATGGGCTTGCGCTTGCCTAAAACACGGTATCCGGAATCGGTGATCAGAATATCCTCTTCGTTCCGTATCCCTCCGAAACCGCGATATTCGTTGACCTTTGCAAAATCGATGAAAGCTGAATTCCGGCCCTCCTTTTGCCACAGGTCGATCAGCTCAGGAATGAAATAGATTCCGGGTTCGATGGTTGCCACAAAGCCGGGCTCCATCGGGCGGGCCAGCCTCAGCGATTTCAGCCCGAACTGGGTGCTCTTTGGTGCCCCGTCGTACCCGACGTACACTTCTCCCAGATCCTCCATATCGTGAACATCCAATCCCATCATATGCCCTGTGCCACAGGGAAAAAACAGGGCGTGCGCACCGGACGCCAGAGCCTCTTCCGTATCCCCTTTCATCAATCCTAACTGCTTAAGCCCGTTGATGATAGTCCGGCAGGCATTGTAATGAGATTCGCGAAATGGCGTGCCCGGCCTGAGAGTTTCCAGCGCTGCCTGGTGGGCGGCCAGGGTGATGGCGTAAATCTCCTTTTGCCTGGTGGTGAAGGTCCGGTCAACGGGGAAGGTACTCGACAGGTCGCCGCAATAGTGCAACTCCGTTTCGGCCCCGCAGTCACACAATACCATATCGCCTGGCTTAAGGATGTTCCCGTGATAATGGTTGTGCAGGGTCTGCCCGTTAATGGTCATTATCACCGGAAACGAGATCTGTCCACCCGCAGCCAGCGCAACAGCCGTCACCTCGGCTGCCAGCATCGCCTCCGAGATGCCCGGGCGTGCCAGCTGCATCGCCCTTACGTGCATATCAACAGAGATGTCAACCGCTTTTTCAATCTCGGCCACCTCCTCATCCGACTTGTGGTTACGGAGGTTGACCACTGCCCTGACCAGCTCAACAGAAGCCGATCCGGCCGCCTGATCCGGCAGGATTCCCATAAGGTTCAGGAGTTTGATCTTATTTTCCGGACGGTAGGGGGGTAAGAAATGGATTTTCCTTCCTGTTTCCCTCGCCGTTGCAATGTAATCGGCCAGGGCCGGATAGGGCCGGATCTGGGTTATCCCATACTTCTCCGCCCGTTCGGCCAAAGTGGGTTGGGTCCCCATCCATACGATGTCCTCGACGGTCAGGTCGTTACCGAAAAGGATCTCCCGACCCTCGTCAAGGTCAATAATGGCCGCCAGACCGGAATAATCCATTCCGAAAAGGTAAAGGAAAGTACTGTCCTGCCTGAAATGGTAGGTGTTGTCGGCATAATTCATCGGGCTCTCATCGTTGCCCAGAAAAAGGAGCAGGCCGGCGCCGAGTTGCTTTTTCAGGGCGGCCCTTCTCTTCGGATAATGGTTGTAGGGGATCATTATAAAATGTTAATTTAGTAATGGTTATAC